>CALKWU010000073.1 GCA_938004015.1 uncultured Oceanobacillus sp. | reverse complement strand
ATAAATTATTAGGAGGAATACACATGTCTTTACAATTTGCTTACTGGGCACCAAATGTTAGTGGAGGATTAGTGATTTCCAAAATCCCGCAAAAAACGGGATGGTCCTTTGAAGACAATAAACGTTATGCACAAATCGCCGAAAAGCTTGGATTTGATTATGTATTAATCCAAACCCGGTTTTTGGCAAGCTATGGTGCTGAAAATCAATTGGAGGCGGCAGCTCTTGCATCCGCGTTGGCGGCTTCCACAGAAAAATTAAATCTGATCACGGCTGTATTACCTGGCTTATGGCATCCAGGTGTGATGGCAAAAAATATCTCAACAATCGATCATATCAGTAATGGCCGTGCAGCCATCAACATTGTCAGCGGTTGGTTCAAAGGCGAGTTTAACGCATACGGTGAGCCTTGGTTGGACCATGATGAGCGCTATCGCCGTTCGGAAGAGTTTATTGAAGTATTGCGTGGTCTTTGGACAGAGGAAGAATTTACTTATCGCGGAGACTTCTATCGAATCAATCAGGCTCCTTTAAAGCCGAAACCGGTAAAAACGCCAAAAATCTTCCAAGGAGGAAATTCGAAAGCCGCCAAAGAAATGGCAGGACGTGTATCAGATGTGTACTTCATGAATGGCGGTTCATTGGAAGACATTAAAAAGCAAATCGATGAAGTTAAAGCCCTTCGTGAAGCAAATGGAAAAGGGCAAATTGAATTTGGGGTAAACGGCTTTGTGATCGTTCGTGATACGGAGGAAGAGGCAAAGCAAGTTTTACGTGATATCGTAGAACAAGCAGATCACGAAGCTGTGTTAGGATTTAAAGATTCTGTGAAACATGCCGGCCAATCTACAAATGAAAAAGAAGGTATGTGGGCAAATTCTTCATACGAAGACTTGATCCAATACAATGACGGATTTAAAACCGGATTGATTGGTACAGCGGAGCAAGTTGCAGACCGCATTATTGAATTGAAGAAAATCGGCGTCAACATCGTGTTAACAGGATTCCTGCATTATGACGAAGATCTTCAAGCATTTGGCGAAAAAGTGATTCCATTAGTCAGAGAAAAAGAAGCAAAATTAGAGCTGCAAAATGCGTAATGGGAGAAAGCAAGTACAAGCTCCCAATGGATAAAATGACAGGTTCAGCCACTCTATTGAATATAGGGTGGCTTTTATTTTTGAAACGATATTTTTTAAGAGCATGAATGGGATTGGATTTAAGGGATCAAAGCATAATGGCGGCTTTTGGAAGGGATTAACGTAAGGTTTGTTGTAATCTTTCAGTAAAAAAATAGGAGGTAGGATTGCCATTGGGTTCTTTTAGGAATGGCTACATCTCCCATTTTTTGTCCAGCCACGTTTTCCAGTTTCCATCCGGGATTCGCTTTCCTAATCCTTTATGAATTGGATTGTACATATACACATAGGCTTGAATCCTTTCGCCGGTTTCCAACACAACTTCTTTGATTTCACGAATATAAAGGTTATCCCTTGTTGGTGCATTTTCATCGTAATCTTCCAATAGGTCCATCGCTTGCAAAGCCTTTTGAAAATGACGTTCTTTAATGGTAATGACTTCCCCGAACACCGTCGAATTTCCTTCGATCATGCAAGGATATTCGCCGCTGATATGTGAATATAGTTCCACATTTTCAATCGCCGCGTTTTGAATGTTTTCGATTGCATTTTTGGAGATGACATGATGATTGGAACACACTGTCATCAGTGTGCCGTAGACAAAGAAATTTCGATTCATTGCGATCCCTCCGATTTCATTGTGTCAGGAACAACACTCATTATCAACTGGTAAAAAACAATACTTGAGTTTTTGTAATCTAAAGCCGTTATAAAAACACTTCATTAATCTCCTGGTTTTGATAAAGTTTTCTAGTTTTAAGCTGTAAAGCAACCGCTAAAAAAATCTATTTGCCAAAAACATTTTTAATGACCGATTAAATCAATTTCACGCCCCAAACAAAAAGGATAGACACACAGGCTCCCCGTGCATCTATCCTTTTCTTTTAACATCTTTATTTACTCTTCCAAGAAATCATTCTTCATCCCCATGAGACTGCATCACAGCCACCATTTCCACATCATTCTGACGTTTGAATGAAATGGCCAAAGAGGCGGTTGTAAGCAACATAAAGGCCACCATGTAACCCAATAGGATGAAGTTGTTGTGCCACAAGTAGGAGATATCTCCGCTTGAGATGGCCGCTTTGAAGGCTTGGATTGTATAAGTCATTGGCAATAATGCGTTGATTGGTTGCAAGGCGTTTGGCAACAATTCCATCGGGAACGTTCCGGCACTTGTCGTCAATTGCAAAATCAACACGATGATTGCAATAAATCGGCCAGCGTCGCCCAACAATGTAACAAGCATTTGGATCAACGCCATGAATACGAAGCTGACAATTATGGACGTTAAGATGAATAACGGTAAGTTCTCAACCTCAAGTTTTAATACAACCAACAGAATGAAATCTACCAGTAACGCTTGGATCAAACCGATGATTGCGACAACGCCGAATTTGCTTCCGAACCAGGCGAATGGGTTTTTAGGACGGATCACTGGTCGTTTGAATTCAAAGACGATGGAAAGCACCAATGCTCCGACGTATAGGCCGAGCGACATGAAGTATGGAGAGAAACCTGTACCGTAGTTTGGCACTTCATTGACAGGTTCTTTAACCACAACGACCGGTTCACCCATCATATCATAAGTGTCATCGTTGGCATTCACTGTGCCTGCTTTTTCAGCGCCTTCAGCGAGTTTGTCGGCAAGTTCTGTTGAACCGTCCAATAATTTATCCGCGCCGGATGTCAATTGATTTGCACCGTCAGAAAGTTTTCCTGCGCCATCTTGAAGCTGGCTGGCACCGTCAGATAGTTTGTTCATGCCTGCAGTCAATTCATTGGCGCCATTGTTCAATGCAACGGAACCGTTGTAAAGTTTGCTTACCCCGCTTTGCAATGTTTGTTCACCGGAGATGATTTGGTCAAGACCGGCAATCAATTGATCAAAGGCTGGGGCAGTTTGGGCTTTCAATTTCTCTTCAATGCCGTCAGCTGAACCAAGCAATTGGTTTGTCAATGACGTTTCAAATTGCGTCAGTCCTTGGTTGAGCCCTTTGCTGATGCCTTCGGATATTTGAGGCTCCAATTGGGCTTGCAATGAAGTTTTATATTGCGCTTCGATTTGTTCTTTCGAAGGTGAATTGCTTGCGACTTTCGCCATAAAGGCATCCGCTTGCGCTTCCGTCATATAGCCGTTTGCCACAAGGGCGGATTTGATTTGCGCCAATGTTTGGGATTGATTTGAAACCGTTTGTTCCGCCAATTGGCCGGATAGACCGTTGACGATTCCGGTTGTCAATTGAGTTGATAATTCGCTGGACAATTGGGTTTCCAATTGGTCGATTCCAGCACTGATGTCTTTAACACTGCCTTTGAGATTTTCTGATATTCCCGCCGCCACTTGAGCTGGCAGTTGGTCTTTCATTTGTTTGACGCCATTTTTCACTTGGGAAGTTCCATCCACCAGCGCTGAAAGATTATCATTCACTTGTTTTAGGCCATCTTTCAATTGGCCGGCACCGGAGGCGATGGAATTGGAACCGTTGGCAGCAGTGTTCACGCCTTCTTTGAACTCGTTCATTTTGGATGCCAATGTGGCAAGATTTTCACTTAATGTTTTGGAACCGTCATCGAGTTTAGCAATCCCATCTTTTAATTGGCTTGCACCGTCACTTGCCTGATTCAAGCCATCCGCCAATTCCGTGATGGAATCAAACATTGTTTCCGCATAAGTTTCAATGATTTTTTTGGAGATTTCCGCTTTCACTTCTTTCATGGCAGATTCTCCGATTTGGGCTGAAAGGAAGTTGGTGCTTTCATTTGGCACATATTTGATTTCCAATTTTTTCGGCTCATCATCGAGGATGGTTGTTGCATTTTCAGAGAAGTTTTCCGGAATTTCCACAAGCAAATAATAATCCCGGTTTTCAAGGCCTTTGTATCCTTCTTCCTTGGAAACCACATGGAATTCAAACTCATCGCTGTCTTCCAGCTTATCGGCGAGTTCTTTCCCGATTTGCAAGTTTTCGCCTTCGAATTCTGCGCCTTCATCTTCATTGACGACCGCAACAGGCAAGTCGTTCAAGTTGGCATATGGATCCCAGAATGCCCAGATGAACATTCCGGCATAAAGCAAAGGTACTAGCGCGACGGCGATCACCGAAATGAGCACTTTTTTGTTTGTAAGAAGGAATTTTAGTTCCGCCAAAAAAGACGATTTTTTCACATTGTTACCCCCTAGAAGTAATGACTAATTTGTTCATTTGGTCATTTTGCAGCAAATATGTAGGGCCCTCCTGAAATTGAGTCCCTTCAATGAAAAGTCATTTCAATAATCCTTCAAAGAAATATAATTTAAACAAATCGGACATTTCTTCCTTGTCCAAAGGCGGGTGATGTTGTTCCCAATCAAATATTAAGGCCACATAAGTTTCCAGCATGACAAAGGCGGTGATTTCCGGATTGCATTCTTTGATTTCACCACGGTCAATGGCATCCTGAATAATCCCTTTCATGTAGTCAATGATGGCTTGCTCCACCCGCTGAATGACATCCACAACCGCTTTTGTTCCAATTTCTCTCTCTTCTTGGAAAAGCTTGATCGTGAGCTGATGGGATTTCCGGAATTCCAAAAACCTTATCAGAACACGATGGATGTTTTCATCAAAGCGGCTATTTGGATCGATGGCGTTTTCCGCTTCAGCCTTCATGTCCCGGATCAGGGAAGTGACAATTTCATCTAGAATTTCTTCTTTGCTTTTGAAGAATGTATAAATGGTTCCTTTGCCGACATTGGCCAGTTTCGCCACCTGATCCATCGTTGTCGCCTTATAGCCAAATAAGGAGAAGGATTTTTTCGCAGCTTCCAGGATTAATTGTTTTCGGTCGATCGCCATTGGATTCACCTCCATTAATCAAAAACTGACCAAATGACAATATTGGTCATTTGTTTCACGTATTATACTATACTACAATCAATCAAATTTATCAACCAAAATAAACGGTTTTTAACGTTTATTTAGTGGATATTCTTTTAGAGGGAACAAACACTAAAGAGGAATCAAATTTTACTGAATAAAAAAAGACGCTTGAAAACGTCCTTTGACTGGTGTTAGAAAAAGATATTGCGCAATCTCATGACACGGGAAAAAAATCGGGCATCCTTTGCCATTTTTCCAAAGTATGGATGCTGGTAAGGGGCAAGACATTGTTGGAACAGATCATCACAAAATCTTGATGGTCCATACATTCGGTAACAGTAATCGTGTTGCATGCAGCAATAGTCGACAGGATTTGTCGGGGCACCCGGACCGGAACAGCCTGGTCCGCAATAACGGTAACCGGGATAGCAAATGCCGAATAAAGATTTTCGTGGTTGCATCATTTTCAACCCTCCCTTTCCAATAAAATTTGTTTATTTATAATATGTAGTTTTTGCAGGAATGGGGAGGGCACAAATGGAGTTCCTTCCACCCATTCCGCTTATCAAACGAAATTGGACCGGGACGACGACGGATGGGCTTGTGAAAGATAAGAGGCTGGGACATAACTAATAAAGTGAACGAGCTGCAAAAAAATTTTTTGTAAAAAATTGATATCACAGAAAATTGATTGGAGTGACGGGGCGAGTGCTCCTGTCGCTCCGCTTTCGTCGCAAAGCAAAAGCTTTCCTGCGGGAACAGCCCGAGTCTCGAGACCCCGCAGGAGCGAAGGATTGAGCTCCGAGGAGGCTCGAGCCGGGCCCGCGGAAAGCGTCCCCGGAACGGAAATCAATTTTCTTCAATTATCAAAAAAACACCATTTTTCTCCCGTGAGAAAATGGTGTTTTTTATCTTTTGTCCCAGCCTCTTTCTTCCGTATGGGGCCATCATTTCAGCCCTTTGTAAATTGCAGCCAAACGCTCTTCCATCTTCTCCCAACAATAATGGTTTTTCATCGCTTCCCGTGCGTTTTTACTCATCCGGGCAAGCATTTTCCGATCCTTGTATAAGCGTAAAAACTGTTCAACATATTCTTCGGCGGTTGGATCGTCTTTATCTATCACGATGCCGCATTGATGTTTCTCAATGATATTTTTCATGTCCATTGCCCGATTCACTACGACAGGGATGCCGTTATTCAAAAAGCTGAAAAACTTGTTGGGCAAGGCGTATTTTTTGTTTATATTCCTGATATCAAAGTAAATATAACCTGCATGGACTTGATTCAATTCTTTGGGCAGGTTTTCATATTCCACCCATTTGCAATGGATTGCAGGATGACCGCTGATCAATTTCTTTTCATTATACGAAATGGTCGGATCGATATAGCCGATAATATCGAATCTGAAATTTTTCATCGAATTTTTGCAAAGATCGGCGATTTGTAATATTTTTTTCGGATTCCCTTTTTGATACTGCACAACGCCTTCATAGGCAATGACAAAGTAGTGCTGAAAATGTTCATCCTTTGGCAATTCCTGCTGGTATAAAGGGGAGTTGTAGATGACGGTGACGGGCACGCTTGGATATCTTCGTTGATAAATATTTTTAATGGAATCGGAAACGGTTATGAGATGATCCACTTCCTTCATCAATAATCTCAGCAATTTGCTGTTTTGCTCCAGCTCATGGGCGTCATAGATCACTTTTACGTTTTTCCCTTTTTTTCGGAGAACTTTTTTAATCTGTACGGCTTCATACAACGTGTGCAATTCATGGGCGTGATAAATGTCGGCTTCGACAGCCAACGCCCGTTCATACAACTTGTCAACAAAATAATTTTGCGTATCCATTTCCAAATTGTTGACCATTTTGCCGATATGGGGATCATACATATTTTTGATGTCATAGGTTAAAAACTTGATGCCTTTATATTCAAATTGGTCTTGATTAAAAGTTGGATCTTTGATTCTTTTCAGATTCGGCTCAAAAACGGCACCGTTCGTTTTTCCGGCCACAATGGTGACATCGTATCCCAATTTTTTCAGACTGATCGCTTCCTTTTCAAAGACGCGGATATCTTTGAAAGAATGTTTCCTGATCAATTTGCAAACTTTCATCCGGATTCCTCCAAAAATCTATTTCATTTCATCATCCTATGCTATGTTTCATCTTCCATAAGAGCTGATTCATTTTCCTAATATTTCAATAAAAAATAGAGAGTCACAACATTTGCAGCTAGACATAAGATAGTTTAGAAACTCATTTTCCGGAAAGGTGGATCTTGGTTGAAACTGGTCACCATTGTCGGCGCACGTCCGCAATTTATCAAATCCGCCCCGTTTTCAGATATGTTTCGGAAGGGGCATAAAGAAATCATCATCCATACGGGGCAACATTACGATGAAAATATGTCTGACATCTTCTTCCAAGAACTTGCGATTCCGAAACCGGACTATTTTTTGGGTGTCGGTTCCGGCAGTCATGGGTATCAGACGGGGAGGATGCTTGAAAAAATCGAGCAGGTGCTTTTGAAAGAAAAGCCGGACGGGGTGCTTGTTTACGGAGATACAAATTCCACGTTGGCAGGTGCTCTGGCGGCAAGCAAATTGCATATTCCTGTTTTCCATGTGGAAGCGGGGTTGAGGAGCTACAATAAACAAATGCCGGAAGAACAAAACCGGATATTGACGGACCATATTTCGGATCTGTTATTCTGTCCGACAAAAACGGCCGTGGAGAATTTGAAAAGGGAAGGGATCTTGGACGGGGTCCTGTTGACGGGGGATATCATGGCCGATGCGGTCAATCGGTTTATGAATCTTTTAAATAAGTTTTATTCAAATGGAAAATGGCTGGAAGTGTTGAAAGCCGATAATCCGCATCTGCCTCAATTAAAGGAAAAAGAATATTATCTTGCCACGGTTCATCGGGCGGAAAACACCGACGATTTGATGAAGTTGAAATGCATTTTCACCGCGCTTGAAATGTTGGATCAACCCGTTCTTGTCCCGCTGCATCCAAGAACACGAAAATTGGTAGGGGTGTTGAACATTTCGTTTGAAAATGTGATCATCATTCAGCCGGTGGGTTATTTGCTGATGTTGTATTTGACAAAAAACGCTTATATGGTTGTCACCGATTCCGGCGGCCTACAAAAAGAAGCCTATCTATTGAAAACCCCATGCACCACGTTGAGGAATGAGACGGAATGGATTGAAACGTTGGAAAATGGCTGGAATTGTCTATGCCCCATCAACATCCAGTCGATTCTGGAAAAGGCCTCGCGGAATTTGGACTCACTGAATGAAACGCAACCTCAGGTGTTCGGGGATGGAAAGGCGGCACTCCGCATATGCCAGGCAATTGTTGAACGGTATGCATAAGACCTTTTCATCAGAAGGGGCGCCTTCTAGTTCAATTTTGAAGATGACCGTATATTTAGATGCAGATATGAAACTGGCTTTGATATAGAAAAAAGGAGAATGGAAGTGAAATCAGATTCTCCTTTTTTAGTGCGCCTGGCATGGGTGTAATCTATAGGGTGTAAGTCCCGAACTGTGAAGGCAGAAGTAACAGTTAGCTTAACGCAAGGGTGTCCGTGGTGACGCGGAATCTGAAGGAAGCGAGCGGCAAACTTCCGGTCTGAGGAACACGAACTTCATATAAGGCTAGGTATCATTGGATGAGTTTGCTAAACAAAACAAAGTCCTTTCTGCCAA
>CALKWU010000072.1 GCA_938004015.1 uncultured Oceanobacillus sp. | reverse complement strand
TTTTTTCATGATTCGCTGGTTTTAATATCTTTTTCCTGATGTTTTATTTGTTTTTAAACACGTAAAACTTAGACTTCATCAGATTATGCAACAAAACACCCATTAAATATGGACTAGTCACCAGATCGGTTTTTTCTTTTTCCATTAGAATAGATGGTCGAAATTAATCAATAAAGAGATTAAGTTGTATAAGGCAAATTGAAATAGCGTCATGGAAAAACAAAAACCAGGATTAATGATCATAACTCATCAATCCTGGTTTTTATATTCGATATTTTTTGATATCAGCCGGAGAACAGCTCAAGCCTTATTCTTCATCCTCTTCGGCATCTTCTGGGAAGAAATCTTCCGAGATGACTTCGGTATTGGATGATGTTAGAGTGACGGAATAAGTATTTTCAGCACCCAGGTCGTTCACGACGACTTGGTCGGAATCCTGGTACGCTTCTTCCATCTCTGTGAAAGAACCGCCTAAACTTTTATCTTCATATAAGTCACTATTTGTTCTTTCCGTCACGTTGAATTCAAAAATCAATTGCAAATCTTTTCCGGTCAACGTACTCTTATCCACACCTTCTAAAGAAAAAACAATTTCATCTTCCAATGGATATTCATACTCGACCAAAACATTAGTTTCTTCCTCATCTTGTACGAGGACACGATAAATTTCTGTTCCTTCAGGCAAGTTTGTATCGAGGGAAAGATGCAATGCGTTGTTTTCTGCATCATATTCTGTCACTTCATAAGACAGTTCAAGCAATTCCCTGTCTGCTGCGGCTTCTTCACTATTGCCATCATCTTCTTCAGCACCATTTTCTTCTTCGGTATCCTCTGCTGTGTTTTCAGTTTCTTCTTGAGCCTCTTCGGTCGTTTCTTCCTCTTCAACCGGTTCTGCATCGTCCCCACCACAAGCAGCTAAAAACAATGCCAAAACGATTAATAAGAGGAAACTCAGAAAACCTTTGTTTTTCATATACACATTCCCTTTCTCAATGTATTTTTCGAGATTCACTGAATCCTTTCAAGCTTATGCCATTATTATCTCTTTTCAAGGAGCAATCATTCAAGTTTCTCTCCAATTGGATGATCAACACTAGTGGTCATCCCCTTTTAGAGCTTCAGCACCTCCAATCCTTCCACAGATTTCTCGGGGCAAAGCTCCATATGACCACATTCTTCAAATATATGATTGTTGTCAAATAAACATTCGCCTTCCTGACGAAAAAGTGAAACGCTCATATCATCAAAGAAAGTTATTTTCATGGCCTTGCATCATTATATCCAACAACTATAGATCACCATTTTTGCCAGTATTCATCCTATACCCAAAAATTGAATAGAGAAAACCCAACTCATGACATAACCTTCGAGATTCCATTATGGAGCTTCCCCCATAAATTTCAGAAAACCGCGCATTTTCCATTCTAATATAAATGCTTTAATTTTTCTAGGAACATGAAGCTTTTAGTAAAATAAGGAAAAACACAGTATCTTGTTCATATGTTGATACGGAGATTTTAAGATCTCAAGAAAGCAGGACTTCACCATCTGATGTCAAATAATGTAAAATAGAGAAAAATTTTGGAAAGGGGATGATGTGATGAAAGTCGCAGTCATTGGAGCAGGAGTGGTCGGTGCTTGTGCTGCGTTCCATTTATCGCAACGGAAAGACTGTGAAGTGATTTTGATCGACAAATCATTCGAAGGAAAAGCAACATTAGCTGGCGCAGGAATCATTAATCCATGGATTCCAAGGTATGATGATGCCGATTGGTTTGCGATCGCCTCTCAAGGTGCCCTTTACTATCCAAAACTGATGAAATCTTTAGAAGAACTTGGAGAAACGAACACTGGGTATAAACAGACCGGAGCACTTGCAACAAGCAAGGATTTGGAAGTTTTATATCATTTGCAAGAAAAAATAACGAAGAGAAAAGAGGCGTTTCCTGAAGTTGGTGACATCCGCTTATTGGAAGCTCCTCAAGCAAAAGAATACTTCCCTCCTTTGGCAGACGATTTACATGCTTTATACTTTTCCGGAGCTGCCAGACTTGATGGCAGATTACTCGCAGAAGCCTTAGTACGAGGAGTAAAGAAAAATAATGGTACCGTCATCGAAGAACAGGTGACACTTGAAAAAGATTGGAATCGCATTCGATTGGCAACAGCAAAAGGAGAAATTCAAGCAGATCAAATGATTGTAGCCGCAGGAGCTTGGACAAAGGATTTACTGAAAGAAGTCGGCATTTCCATCGATCTGGAACCACAAAGAGGGCAGATTGTCCATTTATCCGCTGATGAGGACACTTCGAATTGGCCGGTCATCCTCCCTCAAGAAAGCAGTCATTATATCGTTCCATTCGATGATCACAGAGTTGCCTTTGGTGCCACGCGTGAAGATGGAACCGGATTTGACTATCGAATAACTGCTGGCGGCATTCAAGAAGTATTGAATGAAGGGTTGAAAGTCGCACCTGGTTTGGCAGATCATACGATAAAAGAAATCCGCATCGGCTTCCGGCCAATGAGTCCGGATATCAAACCATTGTTAGGCAAAGTGCCGGATTTCGAGAACATGATTGTCGCAACCGGATTAGGGTCCTCAGGACTCACAATGGGGCCGTACATCGGTTCGTTGGCGGCAAAACTAGCGCTCGGTGAAGAAGTGGAACTTGATTTGAGTCCTTATAATCCGTTGAGATGAAAGGAAATCTGTAAAAAAGCTATGAGAACACAACATTCTGTAATCTTGGTTCATCTATTATATATTATTGATGCACACAAAGTATGGTTACAACCTCCCCACACTTTGTGTGCATTTTTTCGTTATTTTGACTTTTGTTGACCAAAGACAAATGCAGATTTACCTTGATTCAACCATTATTTTCAAAAAAAGATAACAACAGTTTATCTTTTATCATTTTTACAACCCGATCCGAATTCCCGCAGATTGTTCATCTTCTTAAGTATTGGTATAATTTACCTATAAATATACTATAAAATTCAAAATAGTTAGGAGGACATTGAATGGGAAAAGTACTCGGATTAGATATTGGAATATCCTCCGTCGGTTGGGGTGTCATCGAAAAAGAAACAGGAAAAATCATTGATGCCGGTGTGAGGCTATTTGAAGAAGCTGGAAGAAACGCAAACGAAGAACGAAGAGGATTTCGTGGTTCTCGACGATTAATCAGAAGAAGAAACCATCGCTTAGAAAGGGCAAAACAATTATTTGAAAAGTATGGATTGCCATTATCAGGGATAGGCAAGGTCGACCCTTATCTTGCCAGATACAACGGAATTTACGGAAAAACATCAAAAGAAGAATTAGTGGCTGGTCTTTATCACTTAGTAAAGATGCGTGGTACAACGTTGGATTCTCCTGAGGAAGAAGACAAAGGTAACGAGAACGAACTTTCCACAAAACAACAAATTGCAAAAAACAGAACATTATTGAAAGATCAATTTATTTGTGAAGTACAACTGAAGCGAAGAGAAAGTGGTGAAAGAATTAGAGGGGCACATAACCGCTTTCGGACAGCGGATTATGTGAAAGAAGCAACCGCCATTCTGAATAAACAACGGGAATACCATCCAGAAATAGACGAATCTTTTATTGAATCTTTAATTAACCTCATCGAGACACGAAGAGCGTATTATGAAGGTCCTGGCTCAAAAAAATCACCGACACCATATGGCATCTATTATTTGAATGAACACGGTGAAATCGAATATACATCCATGATCAATAAGATGCGCGGAACATGCACTTATTTTCCGGAAGAATTAAGGATTGCGAAAATGTCCGTCACAGCTGATATCTTCAATATGCTAAGTCAGGACTTAAATAAAATCCAATTGGATGGTGAATATTTGACATATGAAGATAAACTTCACCTTTTCAATCATCTCATCAAAAAAGGGAAAAATATTACGATAAAACAAATATTAAAATACAAAGGATTACCGGACGATACAGATGTACGTGGTTTTCGAATAAACATCCGAACAGATAAACCCGAATTTACAAAGTTTGAAGGTTTTAAGGAAATTAGAAAAATAGTCAACCAACATGATCTCCCTCAGGAAATTTTAGATGATATCGATTTAATGGATGAGATTGCTGAAATTTTAACGGCGGAGAAAGCATACCACCGTCGCGAAGAACAATTACATCAATTATTCAGTGATTTTGAACCGAATATGCAGAAGAAAATGGTAGATGCCTTCAAAGAGTCAACAGCTTTTACTGGCTACCATGCATTATCGAAAAAAGCCATGAACCTTATTATGGAAGACTTGTGGCATACGAACAAAAACCAAATGGAATTGTTCTCTGAAATTGGGCTAGAAGAAAAAAGGTTATCCAGATTGAAAAACACGAAAAACATTCTATTCGATGATACCGCCATATTGAGTACAGTAGCTAAACGTGCACATCGGGAAGCGATAAAGATTGTCAATGCGATCAGAAAGAAATATGGAGAGCTGGATTCAATTGTAGTCGAAACTGCAAGGGAAAAAAATAGTGATGAAAAGAAAGAAATGGAAAAAAGATTCCAAAGGGAAATAAATAAACATGAAAAGGAAATTTCAGAGATGTTGGGTGTAAAATCACTTTCCGAACTGAAATTGAATGCTAAGCAACATCTTGCCCTTAAGTTGTTGAGGCAACAAAATTGGCAATCGATCTATTCCGGAAAGTCAATCACTGCTCAAGACGTCGTCCAAAATCCATACATGTTCGAAATCGATCACATCATTCCGGTTTCGCTTTCTTTTGATGATAGCCAGGCCAATAAAGTTGTTTGCTTACACGGGGAAAATCAAGACAAAGGACAAATGACACCGTATCAATATTTCCAAACTCTTAAACGCCCAAGGTCGTTTGATGAATTTAAGGCTCATGTTCATAGTTTATATGAAAGCGGAAACATTAATAGAAAAAAGAAAGACTATCTATTGGAAATGCGGGATGTCAAATTCAATGAAGAATTACAGAAAGAATTCATCAATCGAAATCTAGTGGATACACAGTATGCTATGCGCAGCTTCTCGATGAATTTACGTTCATTTTTTAATGCGAATAATATCGATACAAAAGTACTTTCAATTAGAGGTTCGTTTACAGCAGCCTTACGGAGACGTGCCCATTTGAATAAAGATCGTGAGGGAAGCTACGCCCATCATGCGATTGATGCTTTAATCGTAGCGGCGATTGGTAAAATGTCCATTTTTGATTTCTTTACGACATTCGATATGAATGAAACGGGAGCTGTCATTGATCGCGAAACAGGTGAAATACTATCTGAACAAGAAATGTTTGACAACAAATTCATTACATTTCTTCGAGATTTACGCAACTATGAACCGAATATCAAATATTCCCATAAAGTCGATCGAAAACCGAACCGTACATTATCCAATCAAACGATTTATGCTACAAGAGAAAAAAATGGAGAAAAATATACGATCGGAAAGTTTAAAGATATCTACAATTTAAATAAAAATGATGCAAAGCGATTAATAAATAGACTCAAAAAGAATCCGGAAGATTTCTTTATTGCCAAGTATAACCCGGATGTCATGGAAACAATACTTAAAATTATTGATGAATATAAAAACGAACCAAATCCTTTTGCTGCGTATTACGAGCAACATGGTTACATCTTAAAGGACGGTAAAATTCCCGTAAAAACGTTAAAGTATTATGATTTAAGACTCGGTGTTCACATGGATATTTCACACAAATATCCTGGTACTAGACATGATGTGGTATTGAAAAGTATTAAAAGTGTTCGGGTTGATTTTTATCGAAATGAAGAAGGTAAGTATAAATATATCGGTGTGCCTTATCACTGGTGGAAACAGAAAGGGAATCGATACATCTTGGACATGGAAAAATACGAAGAAGAAAAAGTCAAGGATTACAAGCAAATAGACGATTCCTATGAATTCCAATTCAGTTTATACAAAAATGACTTGTTTTCCTTTGAAAAGGATGGTGAATTACAATATAGGATTTTTCGTGGAGATGCAATGCCTAGGCAAAATAAAATAGAAGTTGATTATGTTCACAAAAGAAAGAAACTACAAAAAGAAGGCTTCCTAACCCCATCTACAATTCGAAATGTCATTAAGTATAATGTAGATATTTTAGGCAATACTTACAAAATAGAAAAAGAAAATTTCAAAAACTATTTACAAATGTGAGGGAATGGGGTAAGATAGAGTTAGCGATACTTGTTATCGCCCTACACCAAAAACTGGGATAACCTACCAAAATAAGGGTTTATCCCGAACTCAAAAGCCCCATTCAATGGGGCTTTTTCCATTTATTGAAAAGTCCCTCCTCACAAATGAAGGAGGTTTTTTATTTTGAGTTGGCGGATCGTTTACATTTCAGAGGCCGAAGAAATGAAGCTTTATTTGGACAACCTGAAAGTCATCAAAGAAGGACAGGAAGTGCTAATTCCCTTATCGGATATCCATACGATCGTCGTCGATAACAACCGGACAGTGGTGACTGGTCAATTAATGAATAAATTGACGCTTTATCACATTCTATTAATCTTTTGTGATGAAAACCACCATCCGAATGTTTTTTCACTCGGACTATACAGCCATCACCGGGTGTATGGAGTGCTTCATAAACAATTAAATTGGAGCGAGGAAGCAAAGGGTAAAATGTGGCAACGTATTGTTCAAGTAAAAATACGTAATCAGGCCTCTTTGTTGGAGTACTTGGATAAAGATCCAGTGGTAATTAAACGGCTTAGAGCTTTAGCAGATCAAGTTGATTTTGAAGATAGTAGCAATAGAGAAGGACATGCTGCAAAATTATATTTTAATGAACTATTTGGCTCTGATTTTCAAAGACTACGAGGTTCTGCTGATTCGTATAATGCTGCATTAAATTATGGTTATATTGTGTTGCGTGCTTGCGTCGCTAGAACGGTCGTCGCTTACGGTTTACACCCTGCATTCGGTATTGGTCACCGAAATCAATTCAACGCTTTTAATCTCGTTGATGACTGTATGGAAGTGTTCCGTCCGGTTATTGATTTTTGGGTAGCGATGACGATAAAAGAAGATGATTACTTGAATTGGGAAGCAAAACAATTATTAATTCGTCGGCTCAGTGCAAAAATTTCAATTAACGGGCAGCGTCAAACTGTTTTAAATGCAATTGATCTTTTCGTCCAATCATTCATCAAATCGATGAATGAAAATAATGATGATTTTTTGGTGTACCCGGAAAATGGGATCGCCATATAGAATCATGAGACTATTATTATTTTTTGACCTGCCTATGAACACGAAGGAAGAACGACGAATATATACTAGATTTCGCAAATATTTAATTAATAACGGCTTTACGATGATCCAATTTTCAGTATATGTGAAGATTTTTCCCAATCGGGTCAGTATGACGCAATATATTCAAACATTACGTAATAATCTCCCTCCCAAAGGTTCAATTAGGATTATGGGAGTGACAAATAAACAATACGAAAGAATGTTAATTATGGTAGGCGGAAAAACGATTCAGGAAGAAACCATTACAGAAGATCCGTTGGTGATATTATGAAAATATGGACGATAGTGACACCCGAGAATGAATGGGAAATTGAAGTAGCCGATTGTACACTCTTATATGGTCAGCAATTGATTTGGAATCGATTGATCCGCCAAGTAGATGATTTCTTTAATTCAAGGAATTCTCCTATAAAAATCTTTGAGGGGAGTGTTCCGATTAATAAAAAAGATTGGAATTGCTTCTTTATTCCTTTTGATGCTGATGTGCATCTTTCTAAAATAACTGCAAACTCACCATTAAAGAAAGTTCAATATGAAATTACGGAACAATTGACTTATTCACCACTATATCAAGAACTGATAGAGATTTGGGATTTACTTGATGAAGAATTTGAATTGATCAACCAACGATTAAGAAAATGGGGAGTCGAAGCAAAGTTAAATCATATTAATGAAAAAACTTTAAGCAATCAAGTCTTTTTCAAATCAATAACCGGTAACAATCTTTCCCCAATTGAAGTTAAAACATTATTATTAAATATTATTTTAGAAAAGCCATTGGAAAAGAAAACGTTGGTCATTGTGGAACTGCCTGAATTGTTTGCAGATGATGTACAATTGCAGAATTTTTATAAATTAGTGGAAAAAGCGATTGCTCACGGTTATAAATTTCTGCTCGTTTCTGAAAGGGAGAGTTTTGGATCAAAAAACTATTTCTATAAAGAAAGAATTATACACTCCGCTTTACTCGAACAGATGAAAAGTAAAATTAGAAATGAAGTTCCGTTTTATTGTACTGAAAAATTATATGATCAAGCTGTAGATGTGTTTTTTAACCTTGTGGATAACTCCATTTCCGAAGCTGATTTGTTGAACTTAGAGATCAGTAATTGGGGAGAGATTATTACAATTATCCAAGTTATCATGTATAATCTAGATATGAAAGGAATCCAAGTGCCACAAGGCTTAGAACCAAACCTCAAACGATTCATTTCCGACCTACGCTGATAGCTACCAGCAGGCATTTGAATTAATTTTGAGGTTTTGGTACTATCTCAGTTTTTGGTGTAGGAAAACATGCTTTAGCAACACCTGGAACATACGTGTGTTTTGGTACTATCTCAGTTTTTGGTGTAGGAAAACTAAACTCACTAAAAATACGTTTTCCAGCTTG
>CALKWU010000071.1 GCA_938004015.1 uncultured Oceanobacillus sp. | reverse complement strand
GCATCAAAGCTCAAATCCGACGCGTTCCTGGAGAAGATGGCTTGCGGTCATCTCCTGGGTGCGGCGTGGGCCTACTACTGGAAAAGAAAAAGTTACGGTGGCTCATCTCGTGAATCTAGGTCTGGGTCAAGTTCCGGTTCTAGTGGTACTTTTTATCGCGTCGTAACAGGTAGCTTTAAAAACCGTTCAAATGCGGGCAAACGTCAACAAGAATTGAAAAAAGCCGGCTTTTAACTCATTCCCAAACTAAAATAAAAAATAAGTGTATTAGCCTTTTCAAATCAAAGCATCTATTTTAATATAGATACAAACGTAACAGAAGGGTGCTATTATGAAAAAACTGTTTTTTCTTCCTTGTCTGTTGTTGGTTCTGATGGGTTGTGGTGAAAGTGAAGACACTGCTCATGCGTTCGACTCCGATTCGTCTGTCATTGATGAGGATCCATCTATCATTGATGAGGATCAAACCGTCGCTGTTGAAGAGCAAAACACTACAAGCGATAATGTTTCGGACATTCTCAAAGGAAAAGAATATGTTCCTCGATATCATAAGCATCCAAACGACTATAAACCGTTTTCTGATGAAGTCATGGAGGACCTTGAAAAACTGCCGGAAAACGTTCAAGAATATCTGTTAATCAGTGCATCCATTCATGTCCTCGAACCGTTTGTGAATGATCCGGACGCTAGGGCGATCTTAATTGAAGCGGCGGAATTAATACCTGACTTTAATTCAAATGACGTTGACGAGTTAATCGTAAAAGGCACGGATCTGGATATAAATTATGAGCAAAGGCTGGAAGAGTTGTTACGTTACTCAAATTAAAAATGTGAATAAGGAAAACCACTCTTTTTTATTTAGAGGGTGGTTTTTCTTTATATAAGAATTTCAAGAGGAGGAATTTTTCATGGCTAATGTTTACGTTTTTGGCTGAAACTCGTCCCTTGCGTATATTTATCTCACCTTATCCATGGCCGTCAAGTGTTTTTGTTTAAGTTACTTATAACCTCAATTCATCCAAAAAGACGAACGTATGAAGTTGATCAGGCAGAAGGGGATGTCTTTTCTTTCTTTGCATTTTTGTTCTACTCCATCGTCATGCAAACTTTGCTTCAATTCGACATCATCTATTTGTCCGTTGGAAGTCATTCAGTTTATCACAGCTTTAACGATCAGTACCGTATTTATTTCATGGGTCGTATTGGTAAAGGTTTACTGATGAATCAATTTAAGTGATTGGAGATGGGAACATGTGGAAACGTGAAATCGTTGCTACGGCACGAGGCAATTTTGAAATTTTTCTGAAAGGCAAAGGTGAGCCAATCTGCATCACGCATTTATACAGTGAATTTAATGAGCTGGGGAACTACTTTGCGGATGCGTTTACCGACTACTTTACAGTCTTATTAGTGAATTTACGGGAAGCAGGGAGTTCATGTAAAGCGGAAGAAGAGCATTTATTGGGAATGGAAGAAACAGTCTATGATTTGGAGGCGATCAGAGAGATGCTTGGATATAAGCAATGGGCATTCGGCGGACATTCCACAGGAAGGATGCTTGGTTTGAAATACGGTATTTTATCCCAAAAATCACTGAATAAAATGATCATTGGTGGTGCCGCCGCTTCCAATCAATATATGGAACATCCAGGGAGCATGTATTGTCTGAAATCACCACTTAATCAAAGAGTGTTGGAGATTTTGGATATCTTGAAGACATCTATGGATAGAGAGAAAAGAAGACAGGCGAATATCGAATGGTCAAATATGTCTTTGTATCGCCCGGAAAAGAGGGAGGAATATTTTAAGCGGCCGAGCAGTGGGCGTACCGTGGCGAAGCGATTGGATTATTATTCGTATAAAGAGTTGCCGACCTATAATATCGTCGAACAATTGAAGAATATTATAATACCGGTCTTTGTATATTGTGGCGTTCATGATGCCCAATGTCCTTTTGTTTTTTCAGAAGAGATCCACGATCATTTACCGAACTCCACATTATATCCATTTCATTTCAGTAACCATAGCCCATTTATCGAGGAAAAAGATAGATTTAATCAGATGGTGAGGGACTTTCAAAAGGTTCAGGAGTAAACCCCAAAACGAGGCTATTCCGTAACTAATCGGATTATAAATCGTTCCCTAGACTTGATCCTAAAAAGAAAAACAAAACAAGCCATTGTATGTCATGTATCCAAAAGCTTGCAAATTTACCCGCTCATGTTCGGGTAAAATGCGCTCATGAAGTAGTTCTACCCGCTCATGATGGACCGCTGGGCGCTCACGATTGGGAGGAAAACGCTCGAGCAACCTCTTAATCTGCTCATGGACGGCACGAAAGCGCTCGTGAGTGCTGTTTACCCGCTCGGGAACCATGTCAAAGCGCTCGTGCCTAGGCTCTATGCACTCATGTCCCGTGCAAAATCGCTCATGTCCCAAGTGAAATCGCTCGCCCCTCGGTGCTAATCGCTCATGCCACTTTTCCAAGCGCTCACCCAATTGTCTGTCTAAATGAATATTAAGACTAATATATGTGCGATCCACCAAGGATCGGCACTTTTTTATTACAAATGTAAAATATATATTGCAAAATGTCAGGTATATTGTATAATGTAATATATAGTTTACATCGAGGAGGCGATGGTTTTGTGAGGAATCGATTGAAAATTGCCCGTGTGTCCATGGATTTAACGCAACAGCAGTTGGCAGATAAAGTAGGTGTCACCCGACAAACGATCAGTTTGATTGAGAAAGGAACATATAATCCGACGTTGAAGTTATGTCTGCAAATTTGCTACGTTCTCAATAAAACATTGGATGACTTATTTTGGGTGGATGAGGAGGATTTTGAACGTGAAAAAAATTAGGGACGAACGTTTGATATTAAGAAATCTGAACAACATCCGTATCGCTTTTATCGTACAAACGATTGGAATTATCGCAATTTTAGGTTATGACCTCGTCACGAAAGGGATGGAGGGCATGACGAGCAATCCGCTCTGGATCGTTTTTCTGATAACCGCAGTCGTATTGGGTTATTTATCGATGAATATTAGTGTGGAACATGAGACCGGGGAAAAATCACCGAAAAGGGGATTATGGATTTCTATTTCCGTCTTGATTGCAATTACGCTAGGCGTTGGAATCCTTGTCGCGTTGTCGGATGGTTTTGGAATGTTGGATGGCGTGATTTTCGGGGGAATCATTTTTGTCTGTGGCATTGTGCCGATTTTCTATATCTATCATTTGCGGAAAAAACAGAATGAAGAACTTGAAGATGAATAAATAACAATTTCAAAGAGATTGGAGGGGGTAGCATGCCAAAATGGCAACGAATCATTTGGGGAGTGTTTTATCTGTTCTTGTTGCCGATTCCTTTGCTGTATTTTTATTGGGATAACATTCTAGCAATTGTCGGCAGCGCGTTTTTGTTTTATTTGGCGTATTATATCTTTTTCCGCAAACCGGTCAAATAACAAGGCTTGGAAAAACCCAACCCCTTTCCCAAGCCTTGCATAAACGTTATTTGATTTTTTCCGCAAAGTCCAAAAAGAAATCGAGGGCCGCTTCATTTCCGAGGGAACCTTTGTTGACGACTCGTTCCACAGGCTCGCCCATGAGAATTTTCTTCACCGGGACTTCCAGTTTTTTACCGTTCAATGTTTTCGGGAGGTCTGGAGCGGCATAAATTTCAGTCGGCACATGTCTTGGTGAGCAGTATTCCCGAATATGCTTTTTAATTTCTTTTTTCAAATCGTCAGTGAGTTGATAGCCTTCCTTTAAGACGACGAATAATGGGGTCATCGAATCCCCGGATGGAGACGGAATATCGACGATTAAGCTATCTTCCACTTCGGGAATTTTATCGACAGCCCGGTAAATTTCGCTCGTTCCGATGCGGATTCCGCCCCGGTTGATCGTCGCATCAGAACGCCCGTAAATGACACAAGTGCCCCGGTCGGTCACCTTAATGTAATCGCCATGACTCCAGATGCCAGTAAACATGTCAAAGTAACTTTCATGTAAGCGTGAGCCGTCTGGATCATTCCAGAAATAGATCGGCATGGACGGGAAAGGCTCCGTCAACACAAGTTCACCGACTTCATTGATGCAAGCAGATCCACTGTCATCAAAGCTTTCCACCTTTGCTCCTAACCCGCGGCATTGCAGTTCCCCGGCATAAACCGGCAAAATCGGTGCACCGATGACGAAAGCGGTGCAAACGTCCGTGCCGCCACTGACCGAAGCGATCCATAAATCTTTTTTCACGTTGTCATAACACCATTGAAAGCCTTCTGGTGGAAGCGGGGAACCAGTTGAGCTGATGTTTTCTAATGCACTCAAGTCGAATTTCTCTTTCGGGACGATACCGTCTTTCATACAAGCGGTAATGTAGCTTGCACTAGTACCGAATAAGGTCATTTTTGTCTCTTCTGCTAGTTTCCACAACGTGTCGGTGGATGGATAAGCCGGATTCCCATCATAAAGGATGATCGTTGTACCGGTAAGCAGTCCGCCGACGAGGAAATTCCACATCATCCATCCGGTCGTCGTGAACCAGAAAAACCGGTCATCTTCATCCAAATCACAATGGAAGGTCAACGCTTTCAAATGTTCGAGCAAAATTCCGCCTTGGCTATGTACAATCGGTTTAGGTTTTCCTGTTGTACCGGAAGAGAATAGAATCCATAGCGGTTCATTGAATTCAACGTGTTCATAAGTCAGTTCTTTTGCATTTGTGCCTGCGACGGCTTTTTCCCACGGGATTGGATTTTTCAGATTGGAAAAATCCGCATCTTCCTGTAAATAAGGAATCGTGATCGTCGCTTCCAGTGATGGGAGTTCCGCTTGGATTGCTTCGACGGTGTCCATGCGATTGAACTCCTTCCCGCCATAACGATATCCATCGACGGTGAACATCACTTTCGGATCGATTTGTTTAAAGCGGTCGATGACACTTTGCGTCCCAAAATCCGGTGATGCACTGGACCAGATCGCACCGAGACTCGCAACCGCTAAAAAAGCAACGATCGTTTCATAATTGTTCGCGCTGTAACTGACGATGCGATCGCCTTTTTTGACGCCGAGTTTTTTCAGGGTTTCTTGTAGAGCCAACGTATCGTTATAAAGTTTTCCCCAGCTTACTTCCTCAAGTTCTGGTCGTACTTCGGCAGTATGGATGATTGCTGTCTTGTCCCAATCTCTATTTCTGAAAACATGCTCCGTATAATTGAGGGTTGCCCCTTGAAACCATGTTGCCCCAGGCATTTTCCGTTCAGAGAGGACAGTATGATAGGGTGTTTTTGCTTGGATATCGAAATAGTTCCATACCGACTCCCAAAAATCTTCCAAATCAGTGACGGACCAGTTCCATAGTTCTTCATACGTATCGAATGATAAATTTCGTTCTTTTTTCAACCATGTCATGAATGCATGCAATTCGCTTTTTGTTTTTCTCTCTTCCGATGGTTCCCATAATAACGTACCCTCTTGAATATGTTCCATCCCAACCCCTCCTCGTATCCAAATCTACATCACTTTCATTATATGAAACCGCTTACCTTGTGTAAAGTTTCCAACAATATCCAGTTTGGATGACCCTCTATTTATCGATAAGATCCATCAACCATTCGATTCCTTCGTTTACAAACTCTACTGTCGGTTGGCTATGAGGGGTATGCTCTAACACAAAAAAGACATCGGGACTTTTCGCAAGCTGTTCAATCATCTCCCTTACATGAAAATAGGAAGGATTATCATGCGATGGATGGATTGGAACCCAAAAATATTGATCGTTCTGAAATTCTACATTATGCAAATGCACAACTTTTATAAATTCCTGCCACTTTTTAATGTAATCGATGGCCGCATCCCCGGTTGCAATTTGGTAATCACCGATATCGATACATAAGTTTATTCCGTACTTTTCCCATATATGTATGGGGTAATTGTCCAGTGCCTGGATGCCAAAAGGCGAGCAATTCATACCAAGTTTTGGCTCACAAACGATGGGAATCGAAAATTGTTCTTGGAGCTGCTTTAATCTTCTTAATCCATGTTCAATGATTGCATCCGTGTCTTTCGTCGTTTCTTTTTTGAAATAAGGAAAATGGACTAAGACATATTCTGCTCCCAATTGGCTCATCCGTTCAACTTCTGCTGCAAATTGTTTCCAAGCTGTTTCCGGCTCAAATTGTACTTTTTCAAGTAAATCGTATTTACTTTTGTTGCGGAATAATGGGGAATGGAGACCGAATGACATTTTTTTCTTTCTGAACATATCCAAAAAATCTTGAAAGGCTGCTTCATCAGGAAATTCGCCGATTTCGATATGACGAACATGTTCGAATTGGAATAACTCCGAGAATTTTTTTGGATCGGTTAAGATCGTGCTGCCGGACATGCCGATGGAATGACTCATCGCTTTCTCTCCTTTGAATAGTATTCGATTTTCATATTATTCTATTATAAACCTCGGATATTTCATACTTAAATAGAAAAAAGACTCCTGAAGACGTCAATCTTCGGGAGTCTAATCTATTAATCTTTTTTTGTAATCGCTTGGGTCATTTGATGCCAAACAGAGCCTTTCGCTTCTTCGCCGCCTTTGATTCGTTCAAGAGCCAGTTTCACTTGCATGCGTACTTCGAATTCAGGGTCGTCCACTTTTCTTTCCAACGCTGGAATGGCGCTCTCATCGCCGACTTCATATAAAAACATCGCGGCTCGCCAACGGACAAGTCGGCTCGGATCGTCCAACGATTTAATCATTTCCGGAATCGCTTCTTTAAACCCGAGGTCGGATAAGCAATCGCCAGCCGTTCTCCTCACATTCACGGCCTTGTCTTTCAATGCTTTATAAAGATAAGGCAATACTTCCGGTTCCTCAATCATGCCAAGATAAGCCGTTGCCAAGCGCCGGATGGAAGATTTCTCGTCATCCAACGCTTTATCGAGGAGCGGCAGATGCTTCAAGGTCGGCTCAATGATTTTATCAAGAGCTGCATAACGTACTTTCCAATCTGGGTCGTCCAATACACTTAACGGGATATCATCATCTTGATTTTGTTCCAATTCCGAAGCATCCCGGTTGGCAAGTGCTAATTCCACAAGTTGATCTAATCGCTCTTGATCATAAGCTGCCGTGATTTCTTCAACGACCTCTTCACCGATCTCATCTCGGCTCCCATATCGGGGATCTTGTTCCACCCATTTCCGTTCAAAAATGATGTTTTCCGAAGCGGCCGAAGCTTTCATGATTGCTTCTTGGAATCGTTCCGGCAGACCGAAACGCATCTCTTCGTCGCCTTCTTCCAATTTCACTTGAATCGGAATGCCTCGGAAAAATTGAATGAAGACGTTCACTTGACCGTAATCTTGTTTTGGTTCGTTCGCTGCGACAAATTCTAATTCTTCCAACGATTCCTCGGTACCAAGGACATCCCTCACTTGCGGCAAAATCTCTTCCCAAGGGACTTTTGGTGCTCTGGCAAGCGCAATAAAATCGACGACCCGGTAAATGTTTTTTACACCCTCAATCTCAAATAGTTTCCGGACGTATTCCGGGGCGTCCGTCAAATCATCGCTACTTTTATAATTATAATTTTCACCCGCCGGCAATTCTTCATTCACATTGATTTTCATCGAATGTGGGCTCGGTGTCGGTTCGATGGAAACAATTTTCATAACAAACCTCCTAAAAACGCTTCCCTAACTGAACCATTTCTTCAGTCTCGAGAAAAATGAGTGATCTTCTTGTTTTTCTTTTTCTTCTTGTTTCTCTACTGCTTTTTCTTCATTAAAAAAGA
The DNA here is from genome assembly GCA_938004015.1 of uncultured Oceanobacillus sp. Taxonomy (GTDB): domain Bacteria; phylum Bacillota; class Bacilli; order Bacillales; family Amphibacillaceae; genus Oceanobacillus. Next base: position 6,289 of record CALKWU010000071.1, on the reverse strand, counting down.
TTTCTTCTTTATCAATGGCGTGGTCATAGGTTAGGACAGCACCGATATCTGTTTTGTTTTCTTCAGTTGTGATCGTTGTATATGGAATATTGTATTTTTGCGCAAGGGCTTTTTCTTCTTTCAAAAAGCGGTGGGCGACATGACCGTTCATGATGAGGCGGGCATTCGGGTGTTGTTGCATTTCTTCTTCGAGCTTTTTCAGTCCGGAGTCGCTCATGACTTGTCCAATCGTCAAGGCAATGACAATCCGTTCCCGAAGTGTACCGAGAAAGCGGATCCTTTCCTCTTCTTTCGGAAGACGCACCCCGTAGATTCCTTCCATTAAATAATCGTCAACGCTTTTTTTCGTCATAATTTTTCATTCCTTTTAGACGTTCTCTACTTTAAATGTACGTGATAAGGCCTTAAAAATCAAATGAACATACCGTGTATGCGCTGTCCAAAAAAAAATAAAGCCGACACACGAGCCGTGTGTCGACCTGACTTAAGGTTATTTTTCCTTCATTCGTTTGTCGGCAGCTCGGCTTCGTGCCTGAGCTTTACGATCATCCACATCTGCCAGCTCTTCCGAATATTCGACATCGATTCCGTCTGTTGTTCCTCGTCTTAATTGCAGGAATGGAGTCTGGGCAAGGCGGGAATTCTTCTTATTGCGATGCTCATCTCTACCCATGATAAGCCTCCTTTAATCAGCTTGATAAAGGTAGTATGTGCATCGCTTCAGTTTTTATCGTATCAATTTTTATCTCCACCTAATATATTGAAAAGTCCTCCAGCGACACTTCCTTCATCCTTGGAACCTCCGCGTTCAGGCGCTGCGGCAAAAACTCTGCTGGCCAGTCGGCTGAATGGCAAGGATTGCACCCATACTGTTCCAGGTCCTCGAAGTGTGGCAAAAAATAGACCTTCTCCACCAAATAATGCTGTTTTGATACCGCCGACGTATTCAATCGAATAATCTATGTTTTGTGTCATTGCCACAAGACAACCGGTATCCACGCGCAACGATTCACCGACGTCGAGTGTTTTCTTATGGATTGTACCACCGGCATGGACAAATGCCATCCCGTCCCCTTCAAGCTTTTGCATGATGAAACCTTCACCACCAAAAAAGCCGACACCGATTTTTCGTTGGAACTCAATTCCTACACTGACACCCTTTGCCGCCGCAAGAAAAGCATCTTTTTGGCAGATGACTTTTCCACCCAATTCTCTTAAATCCATCGGAATGATTTTCCCAGGATACGGGGAAGCGAAGGAAACTTTTCTTTTTCCGCTTCCTTCATTCGTGAAAGCGGTCATAAATAAGCTTTCCCCTGTAATCACACGTTTTCCAGCTCCGATCAATTTTCCCATGAGACCTGGTGCTTCCTTTCCAGAACCGTCACCGAAAATCGTTTCCATTTGGATTTGATCTTCCATCATCATTAAGCTTCCCGCTTCAGCAATGACCGTTTCATATGGATCCAATTCTACTTCGACAAATTGCATGTCATCCCCGTGGATAAAATAATCGATCTCATGATTGTTCATTCCTTGAGCTCCTCTCTCCGTTACTGGTTGTACTACGGATGGGCCGTTGAAAAAGATTCACACTGTATGTAAAAAAGAAGGCTAATCTCGTTTAGCCTTCTTTTTGCGTTTTAATGCGGCATTTGACCTTGGAGTTTGGCGAAACTGTTCATATAAATTTGCATATCTTCTTCTTTGAGCTGAGGGACTTGGTAATATTTGTTTTTGTTTTGATATAGGAATATTTCGTATGCCATTTCGATCAAGTTGGGGACACTATCGGCAAATACACGGCGCATGACTGGATTCGTCGATTCCAAAGCCGTCATCGTGAAATGCGAGGCACAAGCTTTCAAATGCCCCATCATGAAGCTGGAAATGCATTGGTCGTTGATTTCGTTAATTGATTGGGCAGGCTTTTTCGGTTGGCCCGGTTCCATTCCGTAAATCGTATCATTGTCATAGGGCATATTGTAAGTTTTTGTTTTGACGGATGGTTCCTGACCGGTTTGTAACGTTTCGACAATCGTATTATACAATTGGGTCATATACATTTTTTGCCTTGTCATCAATTGCTTCAATTCATCATCTTGAATATGCGGTTCGTATAATACACTATGTTCCAAAGCTGCAACGAGCCCGTCAATCGCCTGATGGGAATCGAACATCTCGTGTCCGCCATGGCTCATCCGTGCCGGCATATGGGAAGATTCCTTGAAATTTTCATTTTGCTGCTGAAACATTTATATAACCTCCTTATGTTATTCCGTATTATTTTCTTCGAATTGAGGAATGTTATTCATACGATTTCGGAAAGATGCCTTCGCTTCCCCTGGATCGTTTTGGTATGATGGGATTAAGAAACGTAAAGGGGGAAAAGTTGGATGAAAGAGAAAAAGCCGATTCGTTTGGACGGACGCATCGCTTTGATTGATGGTTTCGACATGGATATTCCAAGCCGGACGGGGACCTATGTCATTGAGGAAGAGGAACTGACATTGATAGAAGTGGGCCCGAGTCCATCGGTGAGATATATCAAAAGAGGGTTGGAAGAACTTGGCTACACTTTGCATGATGTGAAAAATGTCATCGTGACTCATGTCCATCTCGATCATGCCGGAGGAGCAGGGTATTTGCTCCAACAGTGCCCGAATGCGAAGTTGTTCGTCCATCCTCGTGGTGGCCGGCATTTAATCGATCCGACAAAACTTGCGGCGGGTGCCCGGGCGATTTATGGGGATAGTTTTTCGGAAATTTACGACCCGATTGTTCCGGTGCCGGAAAATCGGTTGATTGAAAAATCAGAAGGGGACACATTGCAAATCGGCCCGGATTGTATATTGGAATTTTGGGACACTCCAGGGCACGCTAAACATCATTTCAGCATTTATGATCCGGTGAGCAACGGGATTTTCACTGGTGATACGACGGGAATCCGTTATGAACTGCTCCTTCAGGATGGGGTTGAATTGTATTTGCCGTCCACATCGCCCAATCACTTCAATCCGAATGATATGCATGCTTCCATTCAACGGGTGAAAGATAAAAATGTGGATCGCATTTATTTCGGCCATTTCGGCATGACGGAAAATCCAGTTGAAGCGCTCAGACAAGTTGCCGAATGGCTTGATGTGTATATGGACATTGCGGAAGATGTCATGGATGAAGGCGGCAATTATAACGACATTGCGAGCCGCATCATGGATAAGGTGAAATCCCATCTCCGCGGCTTTGGCATCCCGGACGACCATGACGTTTATGTCATCATCAATTTGGATATCCAAATCAGTGCGTTAGGCATTGTCGATTATTTTCAAAAGATAAAACAATAATTTATGTAAAAAAGTGAGTCATCTATCGGAAAAAGCCTGAATGACTCACTTTTTTAAAATCGTTGTATGTCTGAATGGGTTTTGTTTCATCTGCGTTCAATCTTCCAATGGACGTCAATAGGTTGTCAAAGATTTTGATTGCCTTGAATCGACATGATGTACAGAAGGAATACGTTTTATGATTTCTATTTCATTGCCTCCCTCATCCTCGACGGTCACTGGAAGTGTAAAAAGTTCCATTGATTTCGATTTACTTCTAATTGCCCGTGCATCAATTGAAGTTCAGCTTCACGCCCCACAAAGCTTTGGTATTCTACTGTATTAAGTAAATCGTTAATCGATGGTATCACGCTTTTTGTCCCCTCCCATTAAACTGAATTATTTCAATTGTATGATTCGTGATAATTATGGCTTATTCAGTTCAATACAACGATGGTACGGGGATTTAAGTAGCTTCGGCTTACTGTTTTTTTCAATTGATAATACTTTTTACTCAAATTGTGTTTTCTTTGATTTATATTATAATGTAGATATCGATTCAATAAATGAGAAAAGGTAAAATTCCCGAAAGGTATACATGGAATCGTCTAAAGTTGCAAAAGAATGTATTGAATTTCGGAATTCTTGAAAATGCTTTTTCCAAAAGTATCGTTCAGCTAATGGATTCCATTGATTTTAACGATGATGGATGGACATTCAATTAAAGAGCCCTTATACTTTAGAATTCTGGTATGATGAAAGAAAGAATTTAGTTTTGTTGTGTCAATTTATGTACATGCATTAGAGAATCAAAGCAAAAAATCCAAGGGAATGACTTAAAAATGAAATATAAAAAAACAACCCTTTTTCTCTTCTGTCTGTTGTTGGCAGCGATTTTTGCAGGATGTGGAAGTGAGAAAGACGATTCTGAGGAACAGGCTAAGGAAGATGCAGAACGCATCGCTTCGATTAAAGAAAAGGCAGAAACCCTTTACAATGAAGATAAAACCGATTTGGCGGAAGGCCTGACAATGGAACAAATCAACGAAGTAGTGGAACTCATTATGGCTGAAATTGATAAGGCGTTCAGTCCGGAAAACGAATCAGAGCTGTTGTTAACCTACGATATGACAGACAGAGCGAAAAGTATGTTCGAGCTTGACAATGAAATCCATTCATTATTTGTAAAAGATGACATTCTTGCAAAAGATGTGACGCTCGATACGATAGAAGATTTAAAAGAAACTTTAGAAATCTATCGGGCACTGAACGAATATTATGAACGTTTAACGGAAAAAATCGAGGTCGCTTTTGCACAGTCGGAACACATCGAGCTTGTGATGTCATATTTCGAATCGTTTATACAAGATGGAGAAATCATTACAGATGTGACAGAGCAAGATGTCAAAGAAGCGGAAGAACTACTGAAGGAAATCAAAAACAATGAAATAAGAAAAGAATTGACTAAACATCTGAATCGATTAGTGGCAGCAGTGGAAACCATTGAAGAAACAGAATTTGCTGCAGAAAATAAAGATGATTCATCAAATACAGTTTGGACAAATACGAATCCCCCTGCAACTAGTACATATACAAGTTCTAATAACACACAACCGTCTTATAACACATCAAACAATTCCAGTGTCACTCATTCGACAAATAGTCCAAGTGGCGGAGAATCAACAAACAGTTCCAACAATGACCAGTCACAAAACGACACAAACACAAATTCACCTGACAGGGCTGATTCCAGTGGTTCAGATGATACGAATCGCAAGCCCGATGCTGGACAAAGCGATCCTTCAGATGATGACAATCGTAATGAAGAAGAAAGACGTGAACAACCACCAGCTGATGATGAGGATGATGCAGAAGACAGTGATGGAAATTCCAACACGACTCCGATCGATGAAATGGATTAAGGTGGCGATGGATAGATGCCGGGAGAAAGATTTTATGCCAGCACGGAGGTCGATGGAATAACTGGCCTCATGATCCGAATTGCTTTTTCTTTATGTCGTTTTAAGGATAGCTCTACTTGAATGCAACGGAAAATGCGCCCTGAATTTCCTTTATGATTCAAAGGAATTTGGGCGCATTTTTAATGATATTAGTTTAAGGACGGTCCTTATCAATCCATTGTCGGCTTTCAATCGATTATTTGGTGCAAACTTCATCATCCAGTCATACATCCCACATGTCATCGCCCAGTTCCAACATCACCGGACAGTGGTCGCTTCCCATCACCTCAGGATGTGCCACGGATTGGACGAGCGCATCTTTTAATCGTTCCGACACGATAAAGTAGTCAATCCGCCAACCGATATTGCGTTCCCTTACGGTGGGCATGTATGACCACCACGTATAAATGCCATCGGTATCCGGATGGAAGTAGCGTAATGTATCGATGAAACCATTGGATAGGAGGCGCGTCATTTTTTCTCTTTCTTCCTTCGTGAATCCGGAGTTTCCATGATTCGATTTATAATTGCGGATATCGATTTCTTCATGGGCCACATTCAAATCCCCACAATAAATGACCGGCTTCTTTGCATCAAGTTCTTTTAAATATGCGAACATTTTATCTTCCCATTCGAGGCGATAGTTCAGTCTCGACAGATCGCGCTTCGCATTTGGGGTATAGACATTAACGAGATAAAAATTCTCATATTCCAACGTGATGATTCGACCTTCCGCTTCTGTCTCTTCTTCGCCGACACCATAATGGACACGGAGCGGTTTTTTCTTCGTAAAGACAGCCGTGCCGGAATAGCCTTTTCTCTCCGCATAATTCCAATATTGGAAGTATCCATCCAAATCCAATTCGATTTGCCCTTCTTGCACCTTCGTTTCTTGAATGCAGAAAATATCCGCATCGATATCATTGAAATAATCGATAAATCCTTTTCGTACACAAGCTCGTATGCCATTGACATTCCATGAGACTAGTTTCATTTTTTGACTCC
>CALKWU010000070.1 GCA_938004015.1 uncultured Oceanobacillus sp. | reverse complement strand
CTACGACCGATCGGTTAACAGCCGATTGCTCTACCACTGAGCTACTGTGGAATTTATTCTAATATTTTTGCCGCACGAAATATATTAACTCATTTCAAAAAGTTTGTCAACCACTTTTAAGAGTTTATTTAGGACAAGCGAAAATGTCAGCTAATATAATTTAACATGATCTTTACATTTAGTCAATGAAGATTTCCAAAACACGTTTATGTATTTTTTGAATATGAAACTTTCCTTCATTATATAGTGATCAATTTTCCTCGACATTTCCCACACACAAATTTTTCCGTATTCACTTTTCTTTTTCTTTTATATTCCATTCCACAGTTGGAGCATTTGTAAAAATGTTTGTAAGAATCGACTTCTGAAGGGAGCGGTTTACAGTAACGAGGCGAACCGGTCTTTTTCAACAGTTCTTTAAAATCACGATCTCCATGTTTGTATCCTTTTCCTTCGATATGAAGATGGTAATGACATAATTCGTGTTTAATGATTCCGTGAAACTCTTGTTCATCCATTTCAATCGCATATTTCGGGTTCAATTCAATTCGTCTTTTGGCAGGTACATATCTCCCCCCCGTTGTCCGAAGCCGATGATTGAACATCACCTCATCAACAAAAGGTTTATGGAAATAAGTAATCGACAATTGATTCACCAATTGTTTCAATTCTTCATCATTCAATAACGTTTGCACAATCCTCAACCCTTCTCTAAAAAAATATTTTAACATAATTCTCCAACTTAACAAGGCCGATGGAAGTTATCTGAATTAATTTAAGACGAAAATAAAGAAGTGCATATCAGATGCTTTCATCCATGAAATCCATTATAATGAAAACACCCTCATGATTCTCAATTAATATTTTTAAATGAGAAGAAAGGGTGAGAATTTTCTTTCGTTTTATAGGGTTTCTAAACTAAGAATTGTTTTCTCGAACTTCTGAAACATTGATTTTACAGCGTTTTAATGGTCGGTGTTTCAGTTTGCACAACATATCAAGATAAATTAATAGTAATTTGCTAATCATTGTGTTATTATAATAATTGCATTTAAAGAACAGGGAGGAGTATTACAATGGATAGTAAAAGCAAAAAAATGAAAATGACTACTGCTTTTGGTGCACCAGTACCGAATGATGATGATTCCAAAACAGCTGGTCCACGTGGTCCGTTATTAATGGAAGACTTCTGGTTTTTGGAGAAATTGGCACACTTTGATAGAGAGGTAATTCCGGAGCGTCGTATGCACGCAAAAGGAGCAGGTGCATATGGAACCTTCACGGTAACAAACGACATTACAAAATATACGAAAGCTAAAATCTTTTCCGAAGTCGGAAAGAAAACAGATATGTTCATCCGTTTCTCCACGGTGGCTGGAGAGCGTGGTGCTGCTGATGCAGAACGTGACATCCGCGGTACGGCTATGAAATTCTATACAGAGGAAGGTAACTGGGATCTAGTCGGAAACAACACTCCTGTGTTCTTCTTCAGAGATCCTAAGCGTTTCCCGGACTTGAACCACGTTGTCAAGAAAGACCCTGTAACCAACTTGCATAACCCGCAAGCACAATGGGATTTCTGGACAAACTTGCCTGAAGCTTTACACCAAGTGACGATCATTATGTCTGACCGGGGTATTCCAAAAACATACCGTAACATGCATATGTTCGGAAGCCACACATACAGCTTGATCAATGCAGATAACGAACGCTTCTGGGTGAAATTCCACTTCTATACACAACAAGGAATTGAAAACTTGACGAGCGAAGAAGCTGAACAAATCATTGCAAAAGACCGCGACAGCCATACTCGTGATTTGTATGAAGCGATTGAGCGCGGTGATTATCCGAAGTGGAAAATGTACATCCAAGTGATGACAGAAGAACAAGCAAGAAATATGCGCTACAATCCATTCGATTTGACTAAAGTATGGTACAAAGATGAATTCCCACTCATCGAAGTCGGAGAAGTAGAACTCAACCGCAACCCGAACAACTACTTTGAAGAAGTAGAACAAGCAGCATTTGCACCAACGAATATCGTGCCTGGAATCGGATTCTCACCGGACAAAATGCTTCAAGGAAGATTGTTCTCCTATGGTGATACACAGCGTTATCGTCTCGGTGTGAACCACTGGCAAATTCCGGTCAACTATCCGAAAAACGTGAAAAACTTCCATCCATACCATCGTGATGGAGCTATGCGTATCATCCCATACCAAGGTGGACATGTTTCCTACAATCCGAACATGTATGGCGAGTGGGAGGACAATAAAGAGCATCAAGAGCCGGAATTAGAACTGTTCGGTTCTGCAGATTACCATGATTTTGATAAAGATGATGATCTGTACTACGAACAGCCAGGAAAACTATTCCGTCTCCAGTCTCCGGATGCGCAGGAAAGATTGTTCGAAAACACTGCAAGAGAAATGCAAGGCACGACAAAAGAAGTACAGTTGAGACATATCGTCAACTGCTACAAAGCTGATCCGAAGTACGGAGAAGGAGTCGCACATGCACTCGGTATCCCAATGAGCGAAGTCGAAGCTGCATTGGACGAGAAATAAAAACAAAAAGAAGTCTGCCGTTGAGTCCAACTCAAGGGCAGACTTTTCAATTATTTATAGCCGTCCACTACTATAAAACGGACTTCTTCAGCTTTTATTCCACCATCGAAAGAGAAATTCTCCCTTTTTCGATATCGACGTTTTCCACCCAGACCGTGACAACATCGCCAACGGAAACGATATCCATCGGGTGCTTCACAAATTCATTGGACATTTTGGAAATATGGACAAGTCCATCTTGTTGCACACCGATATCGACAAAAACACCGAAATCGACGACATTTCTTACCGTCCCTTGCATTTCCATCCCCGGTTTCAAATCTCCCATAGATAAAACATTCTGTTTCAATAACGGTTGTGGATAATCGTCCCGCGGATCTCTTTCCGGACGGCTTAAGGCTTCCACAATATCCTTCAATGTCGGCTCACCGATGTCCAATTTTTCAGCGATTTCCTTTGTATCGATGTCAGCGAATTTTTCCCGTAATGTTTCGGTTCCGATGTCATCAGGACAGAGCCCCAACAAATTGAGAAGTTCAATTGTTTTATCGTAACTTTCCGGATGGATCGGTGTTCGGTCAAGAGGATGATCTCCATCAATAATCCGCAAAAAACCGATTGCCTGCTCATACGTTTTTGCCCCAAGCCGCGGCACGTCCTTCAATTGTTCACGATTTGTGAACTTTCCTTGTTCATACCGACGTTTCACAATATTTTCGGCAACTGTTTTACTTAAGCCCGATACGTATTGCAACAATGAAGGCGATGCTGTATTAACGTTCACTCCCACTTGGTTGACCGCTGTTTCGACGACAAAAGTGAGGGATTCATCTAACGCTTTCTGACTGACGTCATGTTGATATTGACCGACGCCGATCGATTTCGGATCGATTTTCACCAATTCCGCCAATGGATCTTGGACACGCCGGGCAATCGATGCAGCACTTCTTTCTTCCACTTCCAAATCAGGAAATTCCTCTCGTGCCAATTCTGAAGCGGAATAAACACTCGCTCCCGCTTCATTGACGATGATATACGGAATATCCAAATCGTGTTTCTGGATACAATCGGCAATGAATTGCTCTGTTTCCCGAGATGCTGTTCCATTCCCGATTGCAATTAGTTCAACATCATATTTTTCGATGAAATGCAGTACCTTTTTCTCCGCACCTTGGATATCTGACTTTGGCGGTGTCGGATACATGACAGAAACTTCATGCACCCTTCCGGTCTCATCTACCAATGCCAGCTTACAACCAGTTCGGTACGCCGGGTCGATCCCTAAAATCGTTTTTCCTTTCAACGGCGGTTGTAACAGTAGGTTTTTCAAATTTACCGCGAAAACGTCAATTGCTTGTTCTTCAGCTTTTTCCGTTAACGTATTGCGGATTTCCCTTTCAATCGCCGGTTGGATCAGTCGTTTATAACCATCTTGCGCTGCAGCTTCCAAAAACTCTTTGAGCGCACCGGTTGTATTCCTTTTAATCGTTTTCCGATACAAGTACTCCATGATTTTCTCAGTTGGCGGTTCGATGGATACTTTCAGCACCTCTTCTTTCTCGCCCCGATTTACAGCAAGAATCCGGTGGGATACGATCGAGCGGACATTTTCTTTGTAATCATAATACATTTCATACACTTTTTTCTCATCGAGGCTTTCATCTTTTACGGTGGAAAGCAATACACCACGTTTCCACGTCATGTCCCGGATGTATTCCCGATGTTCCGGTGTGTCGGAAATCCACTCGGCGATAATGTCATTTGCACCTGCCAATACCGCGTCGACAGTCGTTAACTCATGTTCCTCCGACAAATATTTCTCCGCTTCTTTATGTAAATCGATAGTTCCTTGCTCCCAAATAAGAGCAGCTAAAGGTTCCAATCCTTTTTCTTTTGCTTTTGTCGCACGGGTCCGCCGTTTTTGTTTGTATGGTCTGTATAAATCTTCCACTTTCTGGAGTTTCGTCGCTTTTTCAATCGCCTGTTCCAAGTCTTCCGTCAGTTTTCCTTGTTCAGCGATGATCCTCAGAACTTCTTCTTTCCTTTGCCGTAGGTTCAACGTGTAATTCCACGAATCTTGGATCGATTTGATTGCAACCTCGTCCAAACCTCCCGTTGCCTCTTTACGGTAGCGGGCAATGAAAGGCACCGTATTCCCTTCATCAAAAAGAGCGATCACTTTTTCAACAATGGAAGCCTTTATATTTGTTTCTGCTGCTACTAATTCGAATAATTCTTTTTCATATGTCACCGTCAATTTCTTTCCTCCTCGTTCCTCTATTCTACCAAACCGCAAATGAGATTTCCTCCCCAAATGATGAGTGGGTCAAAACGGGACTGTCCCTGATTGGCCCAAATGGGACAAACAGGGACTGTCCCTTTGTCTCAAAAGGAAAAACCGGCATGGTAGCCGGTATCGGAATAGGGGATGGTTAACCTTCGTAACGCATAGCAATCAATGTTGTGTCATCATGCCTTTCATGTTCTGAAGCAAGTCCATACATTTTTGTGATGACATGGACGTCTTTTTCTATAAAAAAACAACGAAGCAGTTCATTATCTTGTACACCATCTGAAAACATGAAAAAGTTCATTCCTTTTTTCAGTTTGTACTCCTTCACTTTGACCGGGCCTTTGAATCCGGCCAAATAACCGGAAATCGGTATATTGCGTTGTTTCTCCCGGTCATCGGTCACCGTCATGATGCTGATATTTCCAATCGTTGAAATCGAGTAACTTTCTTTTATGAAATCAATTTTCAATATCCCGAGCACCACACCTCGTTTACCGTGGAGTATTTCATTGCTTTTTTCCACGAGTTCTTCCATCGTGATGTCATGATTGTTTTTTACAAGCTCAATCACAGCCTGGGAAGATTCTTTTGCATATTCACCACTCCCGAGCCCATCTGCAAGGATACAGACAAATTGGTTGTTTGTTTCTGTAAAATAAAAACTGTCCCCACAGCATTTGTTACCTTTTTTTGACTTTTGAAAAACCGAGACGTCCACTCTTGTCTCTTCCATCTAGTCCAACACCTCGGATTGTTCAGCCTTGATAGCTTCCCTCAATTTCAGCAGCGATTTACGCAATAAACGCGACACATGCATTTGTGATATGCCCAAAATCTCCCCAGTTTCCTTTTGGCTTTTATTTTCAAAATAGGTGTATTGTAAGATCAATTGTTCCCGCTCGGATAAAACCGGCAATACTTTTTCAAGAATCATCCGTTGGTCGATCGTATCATATCCGGTATCTTCATCCCCGACGATGTCCAAAATGGCAACTGTATTTCCATCAGAGTCCGCTTCGATTTTCCGGTCGACAGATAGGGCTTTGTAACTTTTCCCCATTTCCATCGTCTCAAGAACTTCTTCTTCGCTGACGTCCAAATAGACGGCAATTTCCTCCACTGTCGGAGATTTTTGATTAATCCGCGTCAACTCATCGACGGCGTTTTTTATTTTTGGACCCAATTCCTTTACTCTTCTTGGAACATGAACACTCCACGTCTTATCCCGTAAGTATCTTTTGATTTCTCCGATGATCGTCGGAATGGCAAAGGACTCGAACGATTTTCCGTATGTTTCATCGTACCGCTTTATGGCCGCAAGCAATCCGATCATTCCTACTTGCACCAAGTCTTCATGGATCGAATTATTCCGTGAGTATTTCCTGGCAACCGATGCCACCAAGTCTTTGTACCGTAAAATGATTTTTTCCTGAACAGCTTCATCCGTGGGATTTTCTTGCAACTGTCTTATCCATTGGTATACCTCATCTCTTCCCTTATGGTGTGGTTGAGATTTGGTCGCCATCAAGCCCCACCCCGGTTTCATATAAAAATTTTGTCATGGTGATTTTAATCCCATCGTCTTCCTGGATTTCGACTTCATCCATTAGAGCTTCGATCAGGAAAAGGCCAAACCCTCCTTCGTTGATTTCTTCTATGGAATTCGATTTTTCATACAGCACGACGTGTTGCCTTACTTTTTCAATATCAAAACTAGAGCCTTTATCGGCGACGATGACTTCAAGGCGGTCCTCGTAAATTTTGAAAGCGACGTTCACTTCACCTCGTTCATCTTCGTCATACGCATGAATACTCGCATTTGTCACCGCTTCCGAAACTGCGACTTTCAAGTCTTCGATATCTTCATAAGAAAACCCCATCCGATGGGCCACACCGGATAAACTGAGCCGAACGACGCCAATATATTCCGTTTTAGCCGGAATCTTCATTTCAATGAAATCAAAGTTTTCCATTATTTTGATCCACCTCGAATCGCCGCCTTCACATCCATCACCTCAGTCAGTCCGGTGATTTGGAATAAACGGTATACCCGATCTTGCATGTTGAGAAGTTGCAACTTGCCATCGTATTCTTTCACTGATTTCAATGTACCGATGAACATGCCGACCCCCGTGCTGTCAATATAATTTACCTTTTCCAAATCGACGATGATGTTCGGCTTCTTTTCTTCCACGATGGCGTCCATTATTTCTTGCAGTTCCGGAACCGTGTATGCATCGATTTCACCGACAAGAAACACCGTTACTATTCCATTCGTCTCATCTACTCTTATTTCCAAATTCAAACTGATCCCCCCATTATCGATTGATTTTACCTTTCCGTTCAAATGTGGTACATACGCTTTATACCCTATTGCCTTTTTTGCTAAACCGTCTTCCGCAAAATGAGTAAACTGAAATCATCTTGCATCTTGAAGTTTTGTAGTCGTTCAAAATGTTTATATACTTGATCGACCATTTCCTGGACGGAAAGATGCTTATACTCACGGATGCAATCAAGGACTTCTTCGATTTCAATAAAACGGTCTCCATCCCGGCATTCCGTTACACCATCAGTCAAAAATATGACCATATCATCCTTCGCAAGTATCAATTCTTGTTCTCCATATTCCACATCTTCCATCACCCCTAACACGAGTCCACGGGTGGAAATTTCCGTGAATCGATCTTCGTTGGCATGATAGTGATAACCCGGTTCATGTCCGGCGGATGAAAACATGAGCTTGCCGGTTGTCGGGAAATATTGGGCATAAATCATTGTGATGAACATATTTGATTCGATATTTTTCTCGACGACACGGTTCAAGTTGCTCAAAATCACCCGTGGCCGCACGGTTTCACAAGGAAGGCTGTCCATCGAATATTTGATCATCAACATGCAAAGTGCAGCCGGTATCCCTTTTCCGATGACATCTGCCATAGCAATGCCGATGGAGCCGTCAAAGTTCTCTTGGAAATTGTAATAATCTCCGTTCATTTGATTGGCGGGAACACTGATCACCCCGATTTCCGCCCCATCAACGTCAGGTTTTTTCGTCCGCAATAATCGGCGTTGCATTTCCGCGGCGATGGAAATCTCCGAATTCAAAGCGATTTGCCGTTCACGGAGCATTTGGATTTCTTGATGGGCAAGTCCATATGAAATCATCGCTTCCAAAAGGAAATCCATCGAAAGTTCATAAGCACTGGACAAATCAGGATATAAACTTTTCATCGCTTTAATGTGCAAGTTGATGATTTCTTCAGGCAAAATATTCTGTTGGATAAACGCTTTGCTTACGAGCTCAATTTCATATAACGCTTTTTCATCTTGGGTTTCAATGTATTCTGCAAGCAGATTTTTATATTCTTCGGCACTTTCCTTTAAAAATTTTTCCATCGTATCCCCCATTCCTGAGCATCCATCCATTTTGGCAATGATTGGGAAATGAAGGAGTGTAAGCATGATGCATACACTCCTGCCGTCACTCCTTTAACGATCAAAGCCATCTGATATTTCATTTTCAATTGATAAGGTTCATTTCAACCATTTAATTGCTGTTATTTTGGTACCCTTTCCTACTTCGGAATGGATTTCAAATTCATCCATCAGCCGTCTCACTCCCGGAAGTCCTGATCCGAGACCTCCTGATGTACTGAAACCGTCTTTCAAGACTTCACTGATATCGGAAATGCCCGGGCCATCATCTTCTGCCATCAAACACAGCCCTGCTTTGTGATGTTCCGTTTGTACGATTTCAAACTTGATGCTTCCTTGTTCGGCGTATAGATAAATGTTACGGGCAAGTTCGGATATCGCCGTTGCAATTCTCGCTTGGTCAACTGTGCTGAAGCCAACATCTTTCGCCATTTCTCTGCCAAGTTGGCGAGCACCGACAATATCCCACTCGTTCTGAATCGTGACACAGGACTGAGGTTCCATATACTATACCCCCAATTCCTGGTGAAGTTTGATGAGCCCTTGTTCGAGATCCAATGCGGTCGGAACATGATTCAAATTAATGCCGAGTTCGATCAATGTCATTGCCACTGCAGGTTGGATACCCGTCAAAACTACTTTTGCCCCCATCAGTTCCGACATGGCCACAACATCTCCCAACACTTTCGCGATAAAAGAATCGATGAATTCAACGGATGTCAAATCAATGACGACACCGGAAGATTCAGTTTTATATATTTCATCCAACAAATCTTCTTGAAAACGAATTGCGGTATGATCATCAATCTCAGTTTGAATGGAGACGAGCAAATAATTATGCAGCTTGAGAATTGGGATGCGCAACGCATTTCACTCTCCTCTCGCAGATTCGATGATTTTTTTGATTTGCACTTCCTTCGTTTTTCCATCAAGCGGGACGATTTTACGGTTCGTGATTTCAAGCGCTTGTGTGAATCCTTTTTTCAACGAACTTTTCGTTGTGAAATCACTTAAATCGATTCCTAAGTTGACAATCGTCTGTGCGATTTCCGGACGGATTCCGACCAAAATACATTTGGCGCCGATCAAGCGCACGGCTTCGGCAGCTTGAATGATATGATGTGCAACCATCGTATCGACGACAGGAACGCCGGTGATGTCGATGAGCACAACTTCCGAGTTATGATTGACGACACCTTGAAGCAAGTTTTCCATAATCAATTTGGCCCGCTCCGAATCAATTGTTCCGATAAGCGGCATAATCGTAATGCCACCCATGACCGGAATGAGCGGAGCTGACAATTCTTGAAGTGCGACGCGTTGCAAAGAAACAATCTGCTCCCAATTTCCCGTATACTCATTGATCAATTGGCGGATAATCGGTGCAATCCAATCTTCCACACTTTCAAACGCAATTTTGATATGGTCCATCCCTTTCAAATCATCTGCATTTTCCAAGATAAAATCAACAGTCACTCTGCGGAAGATTTGCAGACCATCCGTGATGTAACTCAACGGCCAGCCGAGATGGATGAGCTTTTCGGAAAATTGTTCAACCCCTTCCGTCGCTCCTTGATTTTCCATGCTTGAAAAAATAACCGTCGCAAACTCACGATTCGTGCTTTCGTAAAGGCCATCATTGATGTTTACCGTATAATTTTCTTCTTTCAAATCACGAAGCTTGTCCATCCACATTTTCATAATCTCATCACGATTGTCGAGCACCATGCGTTTGAATTTTCGGTCCACTAGACATACCTCCATGTCTTATTTCATCCCTTTGAAATCCAATCATACCATGTAATTTCCTTTTGTAACTGCTTTCTGGGAAAAATCTTTCTTTTTGCCTATTTTCGTGACAATTTGTCGGAAATAGTAATTAAGATTCTTCTTTCTTTTCTAATTTTACCATATATTCAGTTATTTTGGAAGTTACTTCCTACTCAGTGGGTCAAAAAGGGTCTGTCCCCGCATGTCCCAATTTAAAAAACCTCCCGAATTTTTCTTCGGAAGGTTTGATTAATGTTCATAAATATCTCTAAGTCCTAGACTTATTTCAAGTGCTCGGTTGATTTTCTCCATCATTTCGTTATCTAATTTTGTGATGCGATCGGTTAATCGTTGTTTATCCAATGTGCGGATTTGCTCCAAAAGGATAACGGAATTCCGATCGAAGCCATATTTTTTTGCATCGATTTCTACATGAGTAGGCAACTTCGCCTTTTGGATTTGTGCAGTGATTGCTGCGACAATGACCGTTGGACTGAAACGGTTTCCGATATCGTTCTGAATGATCAATACCGGACGGACACCTCCCTGTTCTGATCCAACGACAGGGGATAAATCAGCGAAGTATACCTCGCCTCTTTGCACGTTCAAATTTTACACCCCGATCACTGTACGCTCTAGGGTGTTTTCTGCCTCCTCTTCGGCCTGAAAAGCTTCTGAAGCTATGTTTAGATTGATGTGTCCCATTTCTTCATATCCACGTCTCATCGCATCCACAAATTGCTGGAAATGTTCTTTTTTCTTTTGTTCCAAGTAATTTTTTGTCGCCTGGTAAATGAACTCACTCAAATCGCTGTTATTGTTTTTCACCAATCCATCCACCTCATTAAGAAGATTTTTAGGTAATTTCACCTTCACCATAACTTCCTGCAAGCTTTCTGACAAAATGATGCACCTCCGCCAACTGATGAACATATGATATAAGTCCGAATGTAATTATAATTTCTCCTTAATAGTATCATTGAACAACAGCGATTGCAAAGAGGTTTTAACAATTTTTATAAAAAAGCTGAAAAATGTCGCATTTCGTATGAATAGCAGGTGAAATTTTCCATTTCAGGAGGTGCGGCCATTCGTCAACAAAAAATATTCCCTTAAGATTCGTTACAGTATTGCCTTACTGCATCCATCTTAAGGGAGATTGTCAAAGGGTATAGTTTCATTTTATTTCTTGACCGCGGACAGATTGGGCCACTTCAATCAATTCTTCCGTCGTCAACGTGTCGCTGAGGAGTGTATAATCGACCCCGTCATGACTCCAATGGATGGTCTGATCCCTCAATGCTCCGACGGTGAAACCTAAATTCACAATCTCACCTTCTACCGCTTCCGGTGATTGCAAAGCCGGGATATCGGAACGCATCTCTTGTACAAGAGTAAAACTCTTATCTCCACCATAGGTCAAGATGACCCGCTTCCCATCATCCAAATCAACCTCTCTCCGGGCTAGTGGTTCTGCCCCAGCAGTATATAAAGGATGGTAAACAGTGAATTCAGCTTCATCCGCATGAGTGAATGTCGGCTCATCCCCCTCTGTTTCGAGGTATTTTTCCATCGCAAAATCATCATTGGCAAAGCTTACATCTGTATCGAAAGACGTGAACTCGACTTCCACCACTGCTTGCCCATCTTGATCGAGAACTTGGACGAGAGTCGGATGAAACGTCTTTTTGTCAACATGGATTTGCTGAAACGGTAGATTGCTGTTATTGACGTAATTCGTCCTCGTTTTAAAAACATAATGCTCTTCTGTCGCTTCAAAACTGGCTTCTTCATCTCCCGTTATATCGTCGACAAGTGATTGGAAAAGATAGGGTTGACTGCTGTTGTGCGGCCATTCGGACTGGAAACGGAAACTTTTCTCCAATGCCGGAGTCAACACGAACACGCCATCTTCGTTTTTCAAAATGATTTGGCTTCCTCTTTCATCTTCTTCATGACCAAGTTCCACCCGATAAAAGTCATCTTTTTGATGCCAAATGTCGATGGAAAACCGTTGTTCCTCCTGACCGGTCCGCATCGTCATTTCCGCTTCTGCTTTGTAACCGTCCATTTTTTCCAACACTTCCGACAGCTTTTCCTCCACATTTTCTTGGGACCGTTCTCCGCAAGCCGCCAGAAAAATAATGCTCAAACCGATGATGACTACTCCAAGATAGCGAATTCTCATACTCATATCTCCCTTGTCTCAATTAACAAAGGGAACATCATCACGCTCAACAGGAAATCATACGATAGACAGCCGGTAACCATTCGATGATATCGGTCGCCACTAAATCATAGACACTATGCTTTCGTTCCACGGCAAGATCCGCACTTGTCCCATGGATGTAACAGGCATTGCAGATTGCGGAGAATATCGGTTGATTTTGCATCACCATCGCCGTCATGATCCCGGTCAAAACATCACCGCTTCCCCCTTTTGCCAAACCGGGATTCCCGGATGTATCTACCACTTGCTCACCATCAGGACTGGCAATGATCGTATCTTTTCCTTTCAAAACGACATAGACTCCATATGTTTCTGCAAAATCCCTGGAATAACGGAACGGCTCTTGCAACAGCTTTTCCAGCGGAATGCCAAGCAGTCTTGCCATTTCTCCTGCATGGGGAGTGATGATTGTCGTGCCGCTTCTCGCTTTTAACGTAGGCAGCATGTTTTGCAGATGATAGAGGCCATCTGCATCGATAATGACTGGACAAGATGCTTCATCTAACACTTTTTTGACTATTTCTCCTGTTTTTATGTTCCGCCCCATTCCTACTCCAATCGCTACGGCATCGCAATCTTGAAAAGACAACCTTTCATCTGCCACTAAGGCACCGTCTTCCTCATTCAATGCTTGAAACATCGCTTCCGGGATATGGGTCGCTACAATCGGAATGATTTCTTTCAATGTCGCTGCGGTAATCAGGCCGGAACCTGCCACAAGAGCCGCCCGGGTCGCCATCGTAATCGCACCGGGCATCGTTCTGCTGCCACCAATGATGAGCCCTTTTCCGTGCATTCCTTTATGGGCATGCGGCGTTCGTTTCGGAAGGGTTGCTCTCACCTGTTCTATACCGTACAACATGCGCTTCGTGAATTTTTCCATCGTCCGTTTGGAAAAGCCGATATCAACGACTTGCCATTTTCCGTAATATTCTTTTGTTTCCGGAAGAAAGGCAGTCATTTTCGCTGCCCCGACGGTGAACGTGTAATCCGCTCGTACAGCCATGTCGACGGGGACTCCTTCATCTGCAGGTAGCCCGGATGGAATATCAACGGAAATCACTGTTGCATTTGCAGCATTGATTTTTTTAATGGCGCTGGCGAAAGGTTCGCGGATGTCCCCTTTAATCCCGATACCGAACAATGCATCGATGACGACATCACTAAACGCGATCACTTCGTCCATTTTCTTTTCATCCGGTGTAAAAACTTTGCCGCCACTGTTCAGGAATATTTGTTTATGCGTTCCAGCATCGCCACGAATTTT
This sequence comes from uncultured Oceanobacillus sp., assembly GCA_938004015.1. Classification (GTDB taxonomy): domain Bacteria; phylum Bacillota; class Bacilli; order Bacillales; family Amphibacillaceae; genus Oceanobacillus. The sequence continues at coordinate 963 of CALKWU010000070.1, read as the reverse complement.
TTCATCAGGAACGACTTGGTAAACTAGAACGGCAAAACCCGCTTCCAACAAATACCTGGCAATGACGAAACCGTCTCCCCCGTTATTCCCGGCGCCTATGAAAATGGTAATCTGATCCGTTTCATCCACGAGAGGGAGGAGATTTTTAAAAATTTCCCTACCGGCGTTTTCCATGAGCAATTGGCCTGGCAAACCGATTTGTTCCATCGTGTAATGGTCGATATCGTACATTTCCTTTGCATTGACAATAAACATGAAGTTCCCTCCTGCTGCACTAAAATTGTATGAGACAACCACCTCGTTTATGCAGAAACTTGTACAGTCACTGCTCGACGATCACTTGCGCGACAGCATAATCCCGGCTATGACTGATAGAAACGAAAAACGTGTATTTTTCATATCCTTCCACTTGAAGTGTCGGCGCACCGTCTGTATCATTCATCACTTCGATATGCTTGAAGCTGAGTTTGCCGATTCCTTTCCCCAATGCTTTTGCACAAGCTTCCTTAGCGGCAAAACGGCCGGCAAGGAATTCCACTCTGCGCCGTGGATTTTTCAGGATGTCGTACTTTTCCCTTTCTCGATCGTTTAAAATACGAGAAGCCAACCGTTCGTTTTCACCATTGCTTTCTTTAATCCGTTCCAGCTCGATGATATCGATTCCAATTCCTCTAATCATCCGTCAAATCCTTTCTGAACTATTCCAATCATGACTATCATTGATTTTATCTCGCTTTACTATTTATTATAATAGTACTTATACTTGTTTGTAACTAAACTTTAGGGGGATTCCTCAAATTGTTCATTCGAAATGAAAGAAGTCTGAAAGAGTTCATCCAACTGTATCCCGTCGTATCCACTTTGGTCATCATCCATTTCGCCATTTGGCTCGTCATCTTTTTACGGTTGCCGTTTGCTGATATCATCTACGGTTTCGGAATCGGTTCTAACTTTGCGATTGCC
>CALKWU010000069.1 GCA_938004015.1 uncultured Oceanobacillus sp. | reverse complement strand
ATTTTTATGCAAAATTGAATCAAGTTATTTTCTCTTTCATTAACCATCAATAAGGATCGACTTCCCTACTCTTCTTAACCGCATCTTTTGTTGCTTTGTTCGCCTCGATGGTACCCTGACCAAATTTTGATTTGCCGGATTCTCTTCCCGGCACTTCATTTTCCGTCCCCATTTTTTCAAGTTCCGCCATTTTCTTTTCAATTCCGTCTTTGACACGCCTGCCGTAATCTTCATCAGCTCGAGTGAAATGCTCGACCATTGCATTCTGAATTCGCTTATCACACACTGCAAGGGCATCCGACAAATTCTTGATCAGTTCCTCACGTTCCCACTCTTCAAACGACCGATACGTCTCGCCAGCTTGCCCGTAATTATTTGGCCGGTCAATCGGTGCACTCATCGATGCTGCATGATACAGTGGCTGATGCGGCGGATGGTCCACCTCCGCTTCCTTTAAACCACCAAGCATGGAAGGTTCATAATTGATATGTTTGTTTTCTCCAGCTTCTTTCGGATTCCGGTAATCCATTTGTCCGCGATGCTGGTTCGTGTGGACTTCCGTTTTCGGTGCATTGACAGGAAGCTGTAAGTAGTTGGAACCGACACGATAACGTTGCGTATCTGAATAAGAGAACGTACGACCTTGCACGATTCCCGATTGTTTTTATATTCTGGTTATCGATGATCGGTCGGCCTTGACGGGTAGTCAAAGTTTCCCGCTTCACATCATCGTCATTCATTGCTTTATGTTCATCCATCTTTTGACAACTCCCTTATTTATATATTCGAGTGAAATTTTATAAGGTATACCTCTAACATTTGTTGTCATTATTCTCACTACGGAAAAAATATGAGATTTGGATGAAGGAACTCCCCGAGAGGAACAATCCTTTTAGCTAAGGCAGATGTAAAATCTAAAGTCATCTAAGCTTCAGGTTTCTTCTCTATCTTTTATTACGTCCCACACCATGAAATTTCCATTATTTGTCACCGATAAAACAGTTGCCAAAATTACTTCTGTTAGGGGATAATATGTAAGATTGGCCTTTTTCTTCTTCGTAATAAGTGATTCAGTGAGCACCTTTTTCTCATCGGTAAATCGATGATTGTTGATCATACTAAAAATATTAATACGTAAATGTTGGAGGCAACTTATGATTGAATTGCATCTAGATATGTTTCAAACAGTAGGATTAGCCGCAATCGTATTTTGGATCGGTAATTTTTTGATTAAGAAAAGCACATTATTAAGCAGGTATTATATTCCCGCACCATTGGTCGGTGGCCTCATCTTTGCAGCTTTGAACACAATACTCACTGCAACTGGGACTGCCACCATCTCATTGGACGATACACTGGAATCGATATTGATGACTGTCTTTTTCACAACAGTCGGTTTCTCTGCGAGCATCCCTTTGATTAAACGAGGCGGAAAACTGATTACACTCATTTTGTTTGTCTCGGTTGTTGTTTTGACCGTACAAAACTTGATCGGTTCTAGTATCGCTTCTTTCTTCGGCATCGATCCTAGACTTGGTGTTGGAGTCGGTTCGATTGCATTGATGGGAGGTCCCGGTACAGCAGCTGCTTTCGGTGCAACAATGGAAAGTCCCTTATATGGTGTGGAAGGCGCAACTGCCGTCAGTCTGGCTGCAGCGACCTTTGGACTCGTCGCAGGCAGTTTGTTGGGTGGACCAACGATGCGTAAACGGATCAGTCACCTTGAACAAAAGAAAGAAATCACGATGAAGGAAGACGTTGCAGTAAAAGATACAGATGGATCGATAGAGGATGAGACATTCGAAACGGATACGAATCGTTTTATCCGTGCTGGAATGTTGCTCGCGCTCGCTTTAGGTTTAGGAGTCATCGTATCGGAACTCTTAGCTGCTACCGGGATTACGTTCCCCGGTTATATGGGTGCCTTGGTCATGGGAGCGATCATACGTAATGTTGTCGAAGCGACAGGTAAGATCTATCCGGATAATGAAATCATTACAACAGGCGAAGTCTCTCTATCCTTGTTCCTTGCGATGGCAATGATGGGATTGGAACTTTGGGTGCTAGCCGATTTGGCGATTCCAATTATTGCCATTTTGATTGTGCAAGTGATATTTATGTTTCTCTTCAGTTATTTCATCTTGTTTAATGTACTCGGGAAAAATTATGATGCCGCTGTACAAACTGCTGGATTCATCGGCTATGCCATGGGATCGACCTCCAATGCGATGGCAAATATGCAAACCATCACAAGGAAATATGGCCCATCCCCAGCTGCTTATATCGCAATACCTATCGGCGGAACATTTTCCGATTTTTTTAACGCCATCATCATTACAGGATTTTTAAACTTCTTTACGTGATTCGTGTGGACGAATAAACATTTTTTTCATTAACTTAACTCGTGGCAAAAGAGGCGGACGGAAATGATTATGCAAATACCAAATACAAGTTACAAAGTGGTACTTATTCAAGACGTTTAAGTGATCATTTTCCGGATAATGACCGATCGTAATAGGACATTATCCGGGTTTCCTGTCTTTTCAAATGGGAAGTTGAATATCATTGAGTCGTCAAAGGGGCTACATTAAGAAATCGTTGCAATTCTTCAAACTGCTCCTTTGCATCCTTCCACCCCAATTCATAAAGTTCTTCCAATCGTTCCTTATTGCGTTCCATCCTGCCGACCGCTAAAGCCTTGCTCGGCCGCATGACAAACACATTTCCAAGCCGTTCCTGTTCTTCGATATATCCCAACTTTTCATTGTAATGTTTGTAGCGCACCGCCAGCAAGTCATTAATGATGGGGTGCTCTTTATACTTCAAAAAAGCGGACAGTTTACTCGGTGGACGCTTAAAATACCCTTCTGGCTTTGTCAGGATGATGACATTTTTTTCATATCCATCTGCTTGAGCTTTTTTAATCGGAATCGGATCGACAATTCCTCCATCCAAAAGATGGCGTCCCTTATATTCCACACTCGATGCGACGAATGGAAGAGAACTTGATGCCCGTAAAAGTTTCACGAGATCATCGCCATGATTCGTTTTATCATAATAAACCGCTTCTCCCGTTTCACAATCCGTCGTGACGATCACAAACTCCTCCGGGCTTTCCCGAAATGTATCCATATCAAAGGGAACCAATCGATTGGGAATTTCATCAAAAATAAAATCCATGCCGAAAATTTCCCGTTTCCTAATAAAATTCGAAAAAGATATATAACGTTTATCCTCGACGAAATCAAGATTGACCCTTTTATTCCGTCCTTTTTGTCTGGATAAATAGGAAGCTGCCATACAGGCACCTGCCGATACTCCAATGTTATATGGGAAATACAAGTCTTTCTCCATAAAATATTCGAGAACCCCTGCCGTATAAAGTCCCCGCATTCCGCCGCCTTCCAAAACCAAACCTGCTTGCATCATTTTCCATCACCCTATTGTTCGTCATTTTTGTGAATCATCATTCTTATTTTATCAAAATGATATATAAACCGACCTTTTACTGTTTTTGTTTATCTTTAGTGTTAACCACTAAGAAAATTAAAACACGCCGCCACATGAAATCAAAAAAGATGATTCCTGTATAAAACAGAAATCATCTTCCGGACGTTGCTTAAATCCTTGACTGTGCTTGTCAAAGCACATCTTCCACTGTGATTACCCCCTAGAAGAATGAATTTTTACTATCGTTCATTCGTCTTCACGCTTTTCTCAGCTCGACCATATTAATGCCGATTCCCATACAAAGCACACTAATGATCAACATAAATGCGATTGGTAAAGCAATATCACTCCAACCGGCATCGTAAAGAGCGACATTCAGCATCGCCTCTACACCATGGGACATCGGGAATAAGTCCGCAATGAAGACGAGAACCGGATTGGAAATCGTGCACACTCCATATACACATTGCTGATAACTGGAAAGATCGGGATGACGGAAGAGAAAACCATATTAAATTGTTCAGGAGTTTTTAAAAATCCAGTAAACAACATGATACTTATTGTACATAATGTATATACGGCAATTATCTTCATTGTAGCTTTCTTATATCCTTATAACAAGAAGTGTTTTTCAGGTAAAGTATCTTCCTTTTTTTATTCCATTTTTTGTACATTATAAAAAACCTTCGTCCCAAAAGGACAAGGTTTTGCTAACAACAGATGGAAATGCTGAATGATTCCATGCAAAAAATATGTTTAACCGGAGTATTGAAAGGGCAAGTGTCCCGAAAGATCAGGTGGAACACTTGCACCAGCGTCCGATTAACTGATATCCTCCACAAACACTGCGTTTTCCGCAATCATTTGGAGTTCATGTAATGCTTGAATCAGATGGTTCAACAATTGTTTTCCTTTGAATTCATTTTCACTGTAACTTGAAAGATTCATTGAAATCATATGATCAAGAATGAAATAAGCGAGGCCATGCCCATTTCTGACAACTGGAGCAAACATACGGGCTTTGGCATTTTGATAAGCCATACCGCTTGTAGAAATGAAATCGTGGCGCAGTGCCAAATAACCTGGGTCTTGGAATAGCATTGGCAATGCGTTTATCCCGAGTTCTTCACCAAATCGATGATACATTTGCTCAAGCCCAAATAGATGCCGCTCCACACCTAATCCTTTTTGACATTCTTTGATCCGTGCAGAATGGGCATCACTTGCCGCTTGCATCAGGCTGTATAATGTTTCATTCGACTCTTCACCACTTTCGATTGCTTCCACTAAAGTGCGCTTTTCCACACTGATCGCTCGGGCACATTCCGTTCTTCCTTCAAGGAAATGACCGACCGATACCGGTTCATAGACACTGCGGAATTCCCCGTAAGTCCGATACTGTGCAAGTTGTAAAGCCATATGGAAAAATGCATCTGGACTGAGTCTCAATTCCTTTATTTTTTCCTTTCCGAAGTCGGTGAATGTTGTCGTCAACAAGGAAAGTTCTTTCGTTTTTTCAAAATATGTTTCCTCTAATTGTTCCAGCCTTTCTTCCATTTCATGTGTGATTTCCCATTCCAATTTTTGTACTTCAGGTTGTTCGGAAATACAAGATGTCTGGCGATGTTCTTTATGAATCCCTTCATAAATATGACTCACGACAGTCGAGATCGTCATCCCGTCAACTGCTGAATGTTCAATGTTCAAACCAATGTCCCCATGTTTGGTTATGACGATTTGTATCGTTTTATCAAAGTATTTATTGCCAGGATGCAGCATCAAGTTTTCCAGTGCCTCTTCACTCGTCTCACTTACTCGATCAAAGGAAAGGATGAAAAGGCTGTCGGCAATCAATTGCAAATTGTGGTCATTTACTGTCGAACGTTTAAGCTTGTCGTATATTTCTGCCGCCTCATTCCGTTCAGCGGTTGTAAACACTCCGACATTCACACCGTCTCTCTTGTCTCTAAAAACTTTCGCCTCAATTGCACTTGAAATCGCTTCGGCCGAGTAAGGAATCCCCTCTTCATTCGTCACCGGCACTTGATAAAAATTATTATTGTACAAAACTAAGACATGATTCGCTTTTTTATCGTAGTCAGCAACGTAAAAACCATCTCTATTTTTTTGCGGCATGCGCATGGAACGGAACAGCTTCGTATATTGTCCCATATCAAGAGGATTCCCTTTAAAAAACTGCGGTTCCAACGTTTCGTCTATCATCTTGTGGTAGAACTCCCGCATGAGGAAACAGATTTTCCCCGCTAATTGGGGTTGGGGTTGCTGTACACGATTCAGCAAGATATTGAAATTCGACGTAAGCGGTAAGGAATCGCGATGTTTCAAATACATATCTTCCCATAAGGGGGTGAGCCAACTTCCATCTCGATCGCAGTCAAATTCTTGTAATTTCTGTTGGAGCTTTTCCGCTTCGCCGCCTTCCGCAAAGAATGTCTCTGCGACTTGTTTTGTCTTTTTATACTGTTCTTCACTGACTAACGGCTTGATCCATTCGAGAAGTTTTGACTTTGTCTCTTGTAACGATGGGATCGGTAATGTCGGCAAGTTTTTTTGGTGGATGAACGTCTTTTTGATTTTCGTTACTCCTCTCTGTTATTTATACGTTGGAATATTATCAATTTTCAATTAATAAATTACATTTTGTTTTATTTTCAATGAAATCATCCGATTTTTGGAAAGTTGAATAGAACGGCATCGGTTTTTGTCTTCTTGTCACGGGAGTGTGAGGAGATGAAGACGAGGAATTGTCCCGGGGCTTTTTTCCCTTAAGACATACGGATTTAGATTGATTCCATGCCAATGAATAAAGTAATTGAGGCATAAAAAATCTTCTTGCCCAACAGAACATCGGAACTGCCAAACAAAAAGAATCAGCTCGTAAAAAAATGGTGAAGTTGTCCATATAAGTCCATTATACTATAAAAAACAAGCTCTCAATCTATACTAAATTTGAATTTTATATGAAATTTGTCCTCTGCATTTTTTACATCAAACTACAGCATATGCGATTTTACATGATTGTCACGAATTTGTGAAAGCAAAACAGTCCTTTTACAAATTTTTTGAGAGGCTAGTATGTGCACATAATGTCAATATTTGATAGAATGATATAAACATTCAGCACATAACAAATTCCCGTGAATGTCGCTGAACTGAAATTTTGTGACGAAATATTTTGGAGCAGAGACTAGGAGGAGATGAGATAATGACAAAAGAAATCAAAAAGCTGTCCAAAGAGAAAGGAATCATTTATGAGTTCAACAAAGAGAACACACCAATTGAAAGGGTGACCCCGGGAACGACAGTTGCGATCGAAACATATGACTGCTTTGAGGATCAAATCCAATCGGAAGACACTGTCATCGACAAAATTGACTGGAATCGGATTAATCCGGCTACCGGGCCTATCTATATCGAAGGGGCAGAACCAGGCGATATTTTAAAAGTGAAAATCGAAAAAATCGATATCAACGACCAAGGTGTCATGGCGGTCGTTCCGGAATTGGGAGTCATGGGCGATTCCATTGAAAAAATGGAAGCGAAAATCATGAAAATCAAAGACGATAAAGTATTGTTCAACGGAGTGGAAGCACCGTTGACGAAAATGATCGGCGTCATTGGAGTGGCCCCTGAAGGTGAAGGTGTGAACTGTGGAACACCGGGTGCTCATGGTGGAAATATGGATACGACGCTGGTGAAAGAGGGGGCAACGCTCTACTTCCCAGTGGCAACTGAAGGAGCCCTCTTTGCCCTGGGCGATTTGCACGCAGCGATGGGAGACGGCGAAGTGAGTGGATCCGGTGTAGAAATTGCCGGAGAAGTGACGGTTACATTCGATGTCATTAAAGGCGAAAAAATTGAACAACCGATGCTGGAAAATAAAGATTCATTTTCGCAAATTGCATCAGCGGAAACTTTGGACGAAGCGACAAAAATGGCTACGACGTTGATGATCGAACGCATCGCAGAAAAATCAGGTCGCCCGATCAGTGAAGTGACGATGCTGATGAGTATGAATGCTCAGTTAGAGGTAGGCCAAGTGGTGAACCCATTGAAAACGGCACGACTTGTCGTACCGAAATGGTTGCTCAAGCAATTGGACATCAATTTGATTGAACAATAATGCA
>CALKWU010000068.1 GCA_938004015.1 uncultured Oceanobacillus sp. | reverse complement strand
TAAACTAGGTACTATTACTACAATCCAATGTGTTGCATATAAATAAGATCTATAAGCGTCATTTTCGAATTTTATTCTGTCCGTTTTTCCCATTGGAACAAGTTCATATGCTAAATACTTATTGCCTTTGCGTTTGTTTTTTGTCTTTTTGCAAGCTTTGATAAATCATATCCAGTTACTAATATTTCTTCAGTCTTTTGTCCTCTACATGACCTTCCCTAGTTTATGGTGTGATTGGGCAATATCCATCATTTACATTATATCCCAGTAGCTATCAGCTAAACTTGCGGGACTGGTTCCCGGCGGACAAAGCACATGATGCCGGCAATAAAAAAGAGGATTCCCGATACGGCGCCGAAACCAGCCGTCATGATTGAACCGATAATCGCAACTGCAAGCAACAACCCGCCGGCCGCCTTTGGTTTTTTATTGCCTTTCAACAATATAAGCGCAATAACCACGGCAATCAATGCGATGATGGCTGTTATGATCAACATCCAGCCGCCGGCGCCCATCTCAGCTGTAAAGCTTTCCAAATCTCCAAACAACTCCGGATCCTCTTCCATGATTTCGCGGAGGAAAGATTCGTTATTTTGCAGAAACAACATCAAACCTCCCAAAACTCCAACAAACCCATACCCGATGATCCCAAAAATGCTTAAAATCGTTTCCACTGTTCTTTTCATTTTATATCCTCCTATTCAATATGTTCCAGAAATATCACGTCTTGTGAAAGCAAACCAAGCAACAAGCATAAACAGAACGAAATGGACAAGCAATATGACGACGGAAAAAGGTAAGGTCATCCCTTCTACGACTGGTCCATAAGGATTCCTATATTGGCTCAAATCCGTGTTGGCAAAAAGAATATATTTCGCCCATTCTTTGTCGCTGAAGTAGGCGACAATCGAGTTTCCTGCCATCATCAGAAATACCGCCGTGCCGATGGCGAGGGCACTATTACGGAAAATGCTCGAGATCATGAAGGCAAACGTCGCCATCATGAGGAAATGGATGAGCTTCAAAGCGAAAGTCGTCATCGTTTCGCCGACGAGCGATACATATTCGAGTCCATCCTGTTTTTCGATCACAATATAGGGATTCAACCCTTCCACGCCAAATAAAACGGCTCCTGTAAACCAGGAAAAAACGATGACAAAGATGGTTGTGAGTAATGCGAACAGAAGCACAGCTGAAAATTTAGAAATCAAAATGGTCGTTCTGAAAATGGGACGGATCAGTAAAAGTTTGATCGTCCCCCAGCGAAATTCATTGGCGATGATTCCAGCGGCGATGATGATTGTGAATAAACTGACGATGGAAAGCAGTATTTCATTTTCCCAGACAAAATGCCACGCTCCGTATCCGACAGGTTTGATGTCATGCTCCAAATAATAGTTGTTTTCTGCAATCAAGCTCATATTGATCTCCTGAAAAAACTCAAATTCTTCCATTTCCTCAAACAAACGATTGTTTTCTTCTTCCAGCTCGATTCGCCACGAAGCATCACTATATTCCGTTTCGACATCACTGAAAGCAAACGTCAGTATGCCGCTGCCGACAATAAGCAGCAATAAACTCAGGTACATGATCCAAGTGGATTTTTGTTTATAAATTTTCATCATCTCATTGTGGATGAGTTTCCAACAATTAACCAACGACATTCTCTCCTATCAAATCAAAAAATTGATCTTCCAATGTGCTTTGAGTCACTCTCACTTCATAAATGGAAATGCCATTTTTGACGAGCGTTTGAATGACTTCGGGGATCAATTCTTTTTTCAGTTCGAAGCTGACCAATCCTTCTGTCAGTTCGCTTTCGACTCCGTGCTGTTGCTTCAAAAGCTTGATTGCCTTTTTGACCGGTTTCACTTCCATCTTTATTTCTTGTGGCCCGCTGTCCTTTCCAGAGCCACGAATCTCTTGGATGGCAATTAGTTCGCCCTTGTTAATCACTCCGATCCGATCACACATCAATTCGATCTCTCCAAGCAAATGGCTGGATATGATGACAGCGACCTCTTCCTCGTTGGCGAGATTCCGAATATAATGGCGGATTTCCCTAATACCAGCCGGGTCCAGTCCATTCGTCGGTTCATCGAGAATAAGAATGGAAGGCCGATGCAGCAATGCTTGGGCGATTCCGAGCCGTTGCCGCATGCCTAAGGAATATTTGCCGACTTTTTCATCCATCGCATGTTCCAAACCGACTAATGTCATGACCCGGTGGATTCTATCCTCGTCTATATCGGGAATCATGCGGGCAAAATGGATTAAATTTTCTTTTCCCGTCATAAACGGATACATTTCCGGACTTTCCACAATCGCCCCGACTTCCCGAATCGCTTCTTTAAACTCGTTTTTAATGCTTTTTCCTTGAATGAAAACATCTCCTTCCGTCATTCGAATCAGCCCGACGATCATCCGGATGGTCGTCGTCTTGCCTGCCCCGTTCGGCCCGAGCAAGCCGAACACTTCGCCAGGTCGGATTTCTAAATTCAAATTGTTGACAATTGGTTTTCCTTTGATCGTTTTGCTCAATCCTTGCAACTTGACTGCTGGTAATCCCATCAAACTACTCCTTTCACTTTTTCATCTGTTTTCATCATAAGCTGCAAGTTTTTCGACCTGTTTACCGTCACCTTACGATTAGCTGAACTTATTCTTGCAGTTGTTAAGGTTCCGGTAAGGTTGCTGTGGTAAGATGATGGTGAAAGAATCGAGTAATTACGAGCAGGTGATGAAGCATGAAAGAAAGGAAAATTTTATTAGTGGATGATGAACAACCGATTCTGCAAATGGTGGAAATGGTACTCAAAAAAGAAGGGTTTCAACATATATTGACGGCGACGACGGGGGAACAAGCCCTCACCCTCGTCAAAAAGGAATCTCCAGATTTCATCGTTTTGGATGTCATGCTTCCGGATGCAAACGGTTTCGAGTTATGCAAAAAAATCCGTGAGTATACCGACGCCCACATTTTGTTTTTAACAGCACGGGTAGCTGACTTTGATGTGCTTACAGGGTTTGAAGCGGGTGGTGACGATTATGTGACGAAACCATTCAATCCACTGGAAATCGTTGCAAGGCTCAAAGCCCATCTCAAACGGATGCAAACGGAAACAAAGACTACTGCGAAAAATAAAAAAATCCACTATTTTGATGGGTTCATCGTGGATGAGGATGCAGGTGAATTGATTGTCCGTGGCGAAGTCGTCCCATGTCCGGCACAAGTGTTTCGGCTCCTCGTTTACTTTTGTCAAAATGTGAATCGGGTATTGTCCAAGGAGCAATTATTTACGGCCGTTTGGGGTTACGAAAATATGGTCGATGATAATACGGTGATGGTGCATGTCCGGAGAATCCGCGAGCGCATCGAACCGGATCCGAGCAATCCGACCCATTTAATCACCGTCCGTGGCTTGGGTTATAAATTAGTGGGGGATCCTGAAAAATGCGAGTAAAGACGAAAATCACCTTACATTTTCTTTTGCAACTCATCATTTCCTTTATCGTGCTCAGTTTGTTTTTTCTTTTAATGACTTTATTGGTGATGAATTTTATTATGGAAGATGAATTGAATCGGAATCCCAAAAAAGCGATTGTGGAAAATGTACCGTATAGTACATTCATTGAAAACGGCGAATTTGTGATTTCAGGTGATTGGCCGGAATTGATTGTGGAGCATGATGTATGGATGCAAATCATCGACGAAGATGGAAATGTCGTTGAAGAACTGAATGCTCCCAGGGATTTAGCCGATTCCTACACGATCAATGAGTTGTTGACGATCGATGAAACGAAAAAACTGGAAGAATACTCGGTGGAAACGTTCTTGGATACGATGTCACCGGAACGTTACTTATTCATGTTGGGTTATGTCGATGAAAATCAACATTTAGTGGAACAATGGTTTGCGATATACAGTGAAAACGGCATGGTGTCAAAAGAAGATAAAGATGAACTCGCCCAAGAAGTAGAAAAACACAACGGTCTTTTGACCATTTACAAGGATGGCACGTTGGTTGAAGAAATTGGAGAGAGCATCCCGGCTGCGGAAAAGGCACTCGATGTACTCCAAAGTGTTTATGAACCGGGACTCCATGAGATGAATGCTTATATCGTCAATGCTGAAGAGGGGAACATTTCTTGGGTGTTTCAACAAATCAACGATGCGTATACGGAGCAAAGTTTGCAAATTTTGTCGAATAGTGAGTTACAGCTGTTCTTAATCGTTATTGCCAGCAGTCTATTCATCGTGATCATGATGTCCGTATGGTATGGTTATTACTACGGAAAGCCGCTGTTGCTGCTTGCGAACTGGCTGCAAATGGTGGAACAAAAACAATATGAAGATGTGTTGGAAGGAAAAGAATATCGTAAAATCCACAGGAAGAATGGAAAAGTCAAATTCCGCTATCGTTTATTCAAAAGTGTGTTTGATTCTTTTTCAAGGATGTCAGAAAAACTTGCCCAAGCAGAAAAAGAAAGGGAGCAATTGGAAAAAACCCGGGAAGAGTGGATGGCGGGCATTTCCCATGATTTACGTACCCCGTTATCAAGCATCCAAGGGTATGGCCATATGTTGGAAAGCGGAGAATATCGTTATACTGATGAAGAATTACAACAAATCGGCAGCGTCATCCGCACGCAGTCCGAGTATATGGTCGATTTGGTCAATGATTTTTCTCTCATTTTCCGGTTGAAAAACAGTGCGTTGACATTGAATAAAGAAAAAACCGAAATGAATGATTGGATCCAAAAGACTATAGAGAAATACACTTCCGATGTCACGCTTGAGTCTTATCCGATCACTTTTGAACCTTCGCCTATTCCGTGTTATGCCATGATCGATCCGAAATGGTTTGTTCGGGTCATCGATAATTTGGTATCCAATGCGGTGAAGCACAACCTGCCAGGCACAAAAATTCAATTGCGGATCGATTGTGACACATCTTCTGTCAAAATTATGATTGCCGATGATGGAAAAGGAATGGACCCTTCCTCTCTGGAACATTTATTCCAACGGTATTATCGAGGAACAGCAACAGATGAACGGACGGAGGGGGACGGGTTGGGAATGAGCATCGCCCTTGGCATCGTCGAGCTCCATGGCGGCACGATTGAAGTCGAATCAGAGTTGGAAAAGGGAACGACGGTGATCATTATTCTGAACAAAGATGAGAAAAAATCATAAAAATAGAGGTTGGAACGGCTGAGAAAGCTTGTCCAACCTCTTTCTTTCGATATGAATCGTGATTTTACTTGATCATAGTATTGACGTGAAAAATTTTAACGCAAGTTCATTGTCCGACAAAATGTTCATAAGCCGTTTCAGCGATGCGGGCAATGATTTCAGCACCCTTATAATACTTATCATTTCCTACTGAAAACACACTAATGATGAAGGCGCCTTTATCTTCCGGCAAGTAAACGATGCCTGCATCATTCACACCGGAATTCAATGTTCCTGTCTTATTCGCCACTTTAGCCGCATACGGTAAGCGGCTCGGAATCCGGTTCGTCAATTGTTGCCGGAACAGAATATCCAAAATGTCTTCGGAACATGCTTGAGAAACATATTCCCCGTTGGCGACGAGTTCCAGTAAACGAGTCATCGCTTTTGGCGTGCATAAGTTGTTCGGTTGATTTGTTTGCAGTACATAATCGTCATACATTTTATCGCTGTATAAACGTTTTTCCAATTCTTCGTATATGTCATCATGGTCTTCGTTTGGATCGAGACCGACCGATAAACATAATAGTTCCCAACATGAATGTTTGACGGAAATATCAGTGAAACCGAGGTCATGCATGTTTTTTTCAATCGTTTCTTGTCCGACCAGATGGTAGATTTTATCCGTCGCCAAGTTGTCGCTGACGATGGTCATGAGTGTGGCCAAATCTTTGATCGTCACTTCGATGCCCGGATCCATTTCTTGCAGGATCCCGGAACCGGGGACATAATCTTCTCTATGAATGGCAACCCGCTCCGTCAAATCGATTTTTCCTGCATGCACTTGTTTATATAAGGTGAGCAATATAGGGACTTTGAATACACTTGCCATTTGGAAGGGTTGACCTTCATTGATATTCACTTCTTCTTTCGTTTGCAAATATTTGATTGAAATGCCGAATGTCGCTTCCGTTTCATTGAGAATGTCAAAGATTTTTTCTTCTAAATCCATGATTACACTCCTTTATGTAGGTTGGGAAGGAACGATCCACCAAAAATAATCGAGAAAAATAAATAATATCTGAATAGTGAATTTTCTGATATATCATTTGGACAATATTTTATATGGATCGATGATGGCTGTCAATGTTAATCATTCAGTGCAGATGGTCTGTATTGAAAAAAACTCCTTATATGAAAAATGTCAAAACATGGAGGGTGGAGGTTTGGGCAGACATCCTTTTTTCTTTTTGGTCGGTGGAATTTTTTCTCTCATCATCGCAATGGGCATTGGCAGATTCGCTTACACTCCGTTGTTGCCATCTATGCAGCATGCTCTAAGTTTGAACGCTATGAAACTCCGCTCCCAAAAAGCTATTATCAAGCATTCCAAGCGATTGAAGCTGATCCGAACAATGAACTGATCGTCGCCTGCTATCATGATGAAGTAGTAGGTGTCCAGCAAATCACGTTCACCCCTTACATCACCCATCAAGGTGGCTGGAGAGCGACGATTGAAGGAGTGAGGATATCATCAGACGTCCGTGGAAAAGGGGTGGGGACGAAAATGATCCGCTGGGCCATCGAAAGAACGAAAGAACGTGGTTGCCATCTCGTCCAATTGACGACGGACAAACAACGAAGCAAAGCGTTATCGTTCTATGATCAGTTAGGGTTTCGTTCGACACATGAAGGGTTGAAAATGAAAATATATTGATGGAAGAGGCATTCCTTGTCAGGGATGCTTTTTTGTGCTTGAAATTAAGAAAAACAGGTCAGCAATGAAACGAAAGCGATTTTCTCGCCAAAGTGAATTTATCTCTGACGGTGATTACTGGAAAGCACGACCCAATGACGAAATTGAAAAAATATTTTAAGTAAAGTTGAAATATAAAATAGTTTATTCTATAATGCTAATAAAAATAAAGATGTAAATATTTGGTATTATCAGTTGATTCAGTGAATTTATTTCCCTTTAAAAATCATCATAGAATTACAAAAGAGAACGATTTCCCCATCATCCAGCCTTACACTCCGACAAACGCGGGGCATGGATTGGAGTATGTCAACATACATATTAAGTATAGATAGAACGGTTTCTTCTCAATGGAAGCGATAACATGTAAGGCGTAAGCGGATGAATAGTATATTCTATAGGTTCTCAGGACATATAGTTCATCGATATAGGAGCTGGTAGCCATGTTGAAATACATTTTAAAGAAGTTGTTGATCATGTTGTTGACCTTATGGATCATTGTCACCCTCACTTTTGTATTGATGGTGACGGTACCGGGTTCGCCATTCAACAGTGAAAGCAGCTCAAATGAAATCGTCCAACAAAACTTGGAAAGACACTACAACCTCGATAAGCCATTGCCAGTTCAATATCTTCTCTATTTAAAGTCGGTCGTTACACTCGACTTCGGGCCTTCCATCAAGCAGTCGAATCAATCGGTGAACGATTTATTGGGAAGAGGTTTTCCGATTTCTGCGGAACTTGGCTTCTTCACCGTATTGGTGGCTGTCATTTCCGGGGTCACCATCGGAACGTTGGCGGCGTTGAGACATAATGGAATCATCGATTATTTTGCGATGACGGTTGCTGTCCTAGGGATTTCCATACCGAACTTTATTTTGGCGACTTTATTGATCCAACAACTGGCGGTCAATTGGTCCATCTTTCCGGTGGCAACCTGGCAAAGTCCGAAGCATATGGTGCTCCCGGTGTTGGCTCTTGCGACTGGTCCAATGGCGATTATCGCGAGATTGACCAGGTCGACGATGTTGGAAGTATTGACGCAGGATTATATTAAAATGGCTCGGGCGAAAGGTTTATCACCTTGGAAAATCATTGTTAAACATGCATTGCGGAATGCTTTGATGCCTGTTGTCACAATCTTGGGAACATTGCTTGTTGGGGTCATGACAGGCTCATTTGTTATCGAACAAATTTTTGCGATACCGGGAATGGGGAAATATTTTGTAGAAAGCATCAACCATCGGGATTATCCTGTCATCATGGGAACGACGGTATTTTACAGTGCTTTTCTGATCATCATGCTTTTCCTTGTTGATATTGCGTATGGGTTGTTGGATCCGAGAATCAAAGTAAACAAGAAGGAAGGGGACTAATATGTTACCAGAAAAAAATCCCCGAGATGTGGCAATAGAAGAAATACCGGATGAATGGTTCACTTGGCGTGAGCAAAACAAAGAAGAACAAGAGCGTTTATCAAGACCATCCCTTTCCTATTGGAATGATGCGTGGCGCAGATTGCGGAAAAATTACCTCGCGATGACGGGTCTTGTTTTCATCATCATTTTAGTTCTCATGGCTATTTTTGGGCCGATTCTTTCACCATATGATGCCAACATCGGTGTTTTGTCCAAACAATATCAGCCACCGTCAGCCGAGCATTGGTTCGGTACAGATAGTGCCGGACGAGATGTATTCACCCGTACGTGGCAAGGAGCGAGAATTTCGTTGTTCGTCGGCTTCATGGCGGCGCTCATCGATGTGACGATCGGCATCATTTGGGGAGGAATATCCGGATATAAAGGTGGCCGTACGGATAATGTCATGATGCGGATCATCGAGGTTTTATACGGTATCCCTTATCTGCTCGTCGTCATTTTATTGCTCGTTGTCCTAGGGCCGAGTTTATTGACGATCATCATCGCGCTCACTGTCACGGGATGGGTGGGAATGGCCCGGATTGTACGAGGGCAAGTGATGCAAATTAAAAACTATGAATATATCCTTGCTTCGAAATCTTTCGGGACGAAAACGTCACGGATCATCCGTAAAGGACTTTTACCGAATACGATGGGGCCGATCATTGTGCAAATGACGTTGACTGTACCGTCGGCCATTTTCGCCGAAGCTTTTTTAAGCTTCATCGGTCTCGGCATATCTTCACCGAATGCCAGCTGGGGTGTCATGGCGAGCGACTCGTTAGGTGCCATCCTCTCCGGAAATTGGTGGACGTTGTTTTTCCCGGCATTTTTCATTTCGTTGACGATGTTTGCTTTTAACGTACTTGGAGACGGATTACAAGATGCCTTGGATCCGAAGTTAAGGAAGTAGGTGGAGCAATGGAAAAAATACTCGAAGTGAAAGATTTGCACGTCAACTTCAAAACGTACGGCGGGACGGTACAAGCAGTGAGGGGTGTCGATTTTCATTTAAATAAAGGAGAGACATTGGCAATTGTAGGTGAATCCGGTTGTGGGAAGAGTGTCACTGTCAATGCGATTATGGGATTGATACCGAACCCGCCGGGGAAAATCACAAGAGGCAAAATCATTTTTAAAGGCCGGGATTTGACGAGATTAAAAGAAAAGAAAATGCGTGCCATCCGTGGAGTAGACATATCGATGATTTTCCAAGATCCTATGACGGCATTGAATCCGACGTTGACGATTGGAACCCAATTGATGGAAGGTTTGAAACAGCATCGGAACGTATCGGATGGCGAAGCTAAAAAACGTGCTTTGGAAATGTTGGAATTGGTGGGAATTCCGAATCCGGAAGAGAGGTTGAAACAGTATCCCCATCAATTCAGTGGCGGGATGAGTCAACGGATCGTCATTGCCATTGCATTGATTTGTGAGCCGGAACTTCTCATTGCCGATGAGCCGACAACGGCGCTTGATGTGACGATACAAGCTCAAATTTTGGAGTTATTTGAAAGAATTCAAGAAGCGACCGGGGTTTCTATCATTCTGATCACCCATGATTTAGGAGTCGTCGCTAAAATTGCGGATCGTGTCGCTGTCATGTACGCCGGAAAAATCATAGAAATCGGTTCAAAACGGGAGATATTTTACAATTCGCAACATCCGTATACGAAAGGCTTGCTCCAATCTGTTCCTAGGCTGGATGTGAAAGAAAATCTCCAGCCGATTGAAGGGACACCACCGGATTTATTCTCACCTCCAACGGGATGTCCATTCACACCGCGATGTCCTTTTGCCATGGAGGTGTGCAATAAAGTATACCCGGCATCTTTCAAATATAGCAATACCCATTCGGTCGATTGCTGGTTGCAAGATGAACGGGCACAAAAATTATTGGCCAAAGCGGTCAAAAATTAAAAGAAGGGGGATTTTAATGAAAAGACTACTCTTGTTTCTGCTTGCGGTGCTGACTGTCTTTTTCTTAGCGGCATGTACGGCGAATGAAGATGCTGGGAGTGACCCTGAAGAACAGGATCAAGCGGAAGCGTCGGAAGAAACTGAAGATGAACCTGCTGAACCCGATTCCGATGAGAAAGTGCTTCGCTTGAACATAGGCACCGAACCGACATCATTCGACCCATCGATTGGATTTAATGCGGTCTCTTGGGATCCATTGAACAACTTGATGGAAGGTTTGACCCGCTTGGATCATGAACATCAACCAGGTCCAGGGGTAGCGGAAGAATGGGACATCTCGGAAGACGGACTGACGTATACGTTCTATTTACGGGAGGACGCGAAATGGTCTAATGGCGATCCGGTTTTAGCGTCTGATTTCGAGTTTGCATGGAAATATATGCTTGATCCGGAAACAGCTTCACCAGCGGCATTTTTGGCTTACTATATTGAAGGAGCGGAAGAATATAACAGTGGGGAAGGGTCTCCGGACGATGTCCAAGTGACTGCTTTGGATGATACGACGTTGGAAGTCGTGTTGACCCAACCTACAGGATTTTTCCTGGATTTATTGACGAATCCGGCATTTTTCCCGATTAACCAAAAAGTGGCAGAAGAAAATCCGGATTGGCATGCAGAAGCGGACACTTTTGTAGGTAACGGTCCATTCAAATTGGAAACATGGAATCACGACGAAGAACTTGTTTTCGTCAAAAATGAACATTATTGGGATGCGGACGTCGTCAAACTCGATAAAGTCCATTTTGCCATGGTGAATGATACGAATACCCAATATCAAATGTTTGAAGCAGGAGAACTCGATACGGCGAGCATTCCACCGGAGATGTCGGATGAGCTGATCGATGGAGACAACGTATTCATCGGGCCTGCGGGAGGGTTGGAATTTTTCCGTTTCAACGTGGAAATGGAGCCTTTCCACAACAAGAAAATTCGTCAAGCATTCTCATATGCAATCAATCGGGATGACATTGCACAGTACGTTGTAAAGAATGCGGTAGAGCCTGCTTATGGATTCATCAACCCGGGATACACCAGCCCGACTGGTGAAGATTTCCGTGATGTGAATGGGGAAGTTGTCGAATTCAACCCGGAAAGAGCCAGAGAGCTATTGGAAGAAGGAATGGCTGAAGAAGGTTATGATGAATTGCCGCCAATCACTTTAAGCTATAATACGAGTGACTTGAACAAAGCAGTGGCGGAAGCATTGCATGGCATGTTCATTGAACATTTGGATGTGGAAGTGACACTTGAAAACCTCGAGTGGAACGTATTCCTCGAGGCCCAGCAAGGATTGGAGTTGCAGTTCTCCCGCAGTTCTTTCATCAATGACTATAATGATCCGATCAACTTCTTGGAGAGCTTCATATCCGATTCTTACATGAACCGCACAGGTTTCTCCAGTGCGGAATATGACGAATTGATCCAAAAAGGGAAGACCGAAGTGGACGAAGAAGCACGCTGGGAGTATATGTATGAAGCGGAAAAAATGCTCGCCGAAGAGATGATCGCAACACCAATCCGTTATTACAACACGGTCGTACTTGAAGCGGATGGAGTTGAAGGAATCTTACGTCATCCGGTCGGATACTTCGATTTGAAATATGCGGATAAAAATTGACTTCTTAGTGCTTATCCGTTGGAAATAGGAATGGCTCATCAAATTCGATGGGCCACTCCTTATTCCTTTTCAAATATGCCGCAACATCAACTGAAGTACATGATGAATAAGTCTCTGATTCTTCAAATGGCACACTTCAAAATAGGTTTCCACTGGCCTTGTCTGTAGGCGTGAATATTTAGTGTAAGTGCTTGTAGTAAAAAGAAATGCTTGTGAGCGGGGGATGGTAGAAATGAAAAACGAAAAAATCTTGGAAATCAAAAACTTGAAAAAGCATTTTGACTTAGGGAAAAATCAATTATTAAAAGCGGTGGACGGCGTTTCTTTCCATGTGAACAGAGGGGAAACTTTCGGCTTGGTCGGTGAATCAGGTTGTGGAAAATCGACGATCGGACGCACGATCATCCGGCTTTACAGTAAAACGGCCGGTGAAGTCCTCTTTAAGGGAGAGGAAGTTCACGAGTTAAGTGAAAAGGAATTATTTAATTTCCGTAAGAAAGTGCAAATGATTTTTCAAGACCCTTATTCGTCGTTGAACCCCCGCTCAACGGTCCGTGAAATCATTTCAGAACCAATGGAAGTACATGAATTATACAGTAATAAAAAAGAGCAGAATGAAAGAGTATATGAATTGTTGGAAGAAGTCGGTTTGAATCGTGACCATGCCAATCGCTACCCTCATGAATTCAGTGGTGGACAACGGCAACGGATTGGAATTGCCCGGGCGTTGGCGTTGGAACCGGACTTCATCATTGCCGATGAACCGATTTCAGCACTCGACGTATCTGTCCAGGCACAAGTGGTGAATTTGCTGACACGCTTGCAAGAAGAAAAAGGCTTGACTTACTTATTTATCGCCCATGATTTATCGATGGTGAAACAAATTTCCGATCGGATCGGCGTCATGTATTTAGGGAACTTGGTGGAATTGACCGATAGCGATCGATTGTATGAAAATCCGTTGCACCCTTACACCCAAGCACTCTTATCCGCTATCCCGATTCCGGATCCGGACGTTGAAGAATCCCGTGAACGGATTATTTTGAAAGGAGAACTGCCAAGTCCGATCAATCCACCAAGTGGTTGTGTTTTCCGCACCCGCTGTCCGTTCGCCATGGATATTTGCAAACAGGAAAAGCCGAAGTGGCGGGAAATCGAAGACAACCATTTTGTTGCATGCCATCTATACAACGAACAACTGGAAAAGGATGATGCTCGGGAGCCGGTTATAAATATCAGGTGAAACAAACGACACACTCCATGTCCATCCTGTTGCATGGATGTACCGATAATCGCCGTAAGTCACCACCGATTGAACAATCATTTCCGGGATTAGGAGTTTTAAAATGAATTTTATTTTTCATGTATTCACGTTCATCTGGGAAAATTTTATATTGGTCATCGCCCTTTTGTTTTTGACTGCTGGTATTTTGAGATTGTATTTCAATCGGTTGAAAGCTATTCTGTTGGCAATCGCCAGTGTGTTAGTCTTCAGCATTGGAGTGACTTTTTTATTGGAGCTGTTTAGTTATACGACGTTTCAAGAGGCGTATTCTAACTATTTACAAGAGGATACGGAAATCCGCCAAATGACGATTGAAATCCATGATACATCCCACCCGTACCCGGAACGTCAGGCGACGGCGACAATCGTAGACGAAGAATTGATCGATGCCATTATGGATGATTTCATGGAGGCAGAACTGAAAAGGGAGTTTGGAATTAACCGCTATACATGGGACTCGGATTATACCATTGGAGTAATGGTAACCAACCGGATTGATGACGGGCATTTACGTACAGATACATTTCACGTGCATACGAATGAAAGTCATGTAGGGAAATACAAAGTCGTGAACGGTCCAGATCATCTTGAAACCATTGAACGTCTCGTGGAAAGTGATGATGTGGAGTGGGAAGAGTAGAATGGAATAAAAAAACGCCAGGCAGAAAAATAATGGAAAAAATTCAATCGATGTTCTTGGTATCGTGAACGGACGACTTTGAACAAACCGGTTTATGAAAAAAGCACGCGATGACGGTGCTCCCAAAAGTTAGCTTGGAAATCCTGATTTTTGGGTGCAATCCGGTTGCAGCGTGCTTTTTGAAATGGTGAAAACTCAACTCGCTTTAAAGTTATAGACCGGTTTGATGATTTGGTCGATTTCAATGGTATCTTTCGTGTTTTTGATGATATCATTCATATCTTTATAAACAAATGGAGATTCATCCAACGTACTTTTCTTTACGGAAGTGCTCCAGACATCTTTCATAGCTTCTTGGAAGTCTTTCATACTCACATTTTTCTTTGCTTGGGTTCGGCTCATTAATCTTCCGGCACCATGTGGTCCAGAGTAGTTCCAGTCTGGATTACCTTTTCCATAGGCGATGATGCTCCCATCCCGCATATTGATCGGGATGATCACACGTTCACCCTTTTGTGCAGAGATGGCACCTTTTCTTAAAATCATATGTTCCATATCAATATAATTATGGATTGTTGAAAAAGAATCGACGACTTCCCAGCCCATATTGGAGACGATAATATCAATCATCGCTCGTCTGTTCAACTCAGCATATTTTTGGGCAATGGACATGTCGTTCAAATACTGTTTGAAACTTTCATTTTCCAAATATGCTAATGCTTTTTTGATTTTTTTCCTTTTTTCATCCCCTGAGCTCATCAGTTCATCGTAGGCCACATTTTGATAATAGTCGGCAATTTGCTTCCCCAAATTTCTGGAACCACTATGAATGACAAGGGCGACCGTGTCGTCTGAAACTTCATTCACTTCGATGAAATGGTTGCCTCCACCAAGAGTGCCGATACTGTTCAGTGCTCGTTCCATATCAAAAGGTGCGTAAATATCATCCAAGTTTATTTTCTCAACAAAACGGTGTCTACCGCTTTTCGGGTGGACATTGAATCCGCTCGGCACTTTTTTCCGAATGACATCATCCAACTCATCATAATTGATTTCGTCTTTATTTTTCTTAATGAAAGCGACACTCATTCCACAACCGATGTCGACGCCTACCAGATTCGGAACGACTTTGTCGGTAATCGTCATCGTTGTCCCGACGGTACAGCCTACTCCAGGATGATAGTCCGGCATGATCCTGATTTTTTCACCTTGTGTAAACTCGTGATCACACAATTCTTGGACTTGGGCTACTGCATTTTCCTGATAATCATCCGAAAATATAATCGCCGTATTATATTTTCCTTGGATCTCAATCATCGTCTTCATCCTTTCATTGATGTTTTTCACGTACGTTTTACTCGTGATAAACGAATTCTCCATACGTCTCTAATTAGTCTCAAAACCCTCTACATACAAGTCTAATTGATTTTATATATCTTTCAAACGTTCGCTGATTTTCCGCAGAGGCTTTGAGCAAACTTGGATGAGTAGATGTCCATGCTGTATATTATACTTATTCCAAAGTATATTGAAAGTGGGGGGAGAGAGACGAATGGAAAAACACATTTATCTCATCAGACATTGTGAAGCGGAAGGACAAGATCCTGATGCGCCGTTGACGAAAAATGGCATGAAGCAAGCGGAGGAATTGGCCGGCTTTTTGTCGGATCGGAAAGTGGAGCGAGTGATATCAAGTCCTTACGCAAGGGCAGTCGAAACAATTCGCCCTTTTGCCGAGAACCATCGATTGGAAATCGAACTGGATGACCGTTTAATCGAACGAGTACTCAGTACGCAACATTTACCAGATTGGTTGGATAAATTGGAAGCGACTTTCCATGATTTGGACTTGACTTATGAAGGTGGTGAATCAAGTCATGAAGCGATGAAGCGGATTGTGGAAGTGGTCGAAGAAGTGGAAAAAGGCGATGTTAAAAACACAGTCCTCGTGGCACATGGCGGCATATTATCTTTGTTGTTGCATCATTACGATAAAGCTTTCGGATTTGCACAATGGAAACACCTTTCAAACCCGGATGTGTTTTTATTGACCATCAGCACTGCCGGATACCAGTACAAAAGACTGTGGAAAAAGTGACTTCTGGGTCAAAATGGGACTGTCCCTGTTTGTCCCGCATTTTAGCGCTTTGTTCGTAGGTTGATTGCCATGATTATAACTTATATCCACGTTCGCTTATTCGTTTCGTGGGTCAATACGGTGAAATTCTCAAGATTCCATATTTCCGAGAAAGTTGAGTGATGTTCTTTTTGGCTGCCATCATTGACGAGGATGATTGGTGACAGGTTTTTTTCGAGTAAATCAGTCACGTAACCGACTGATTTCCAGGGTGGATTCAACGAGGGGATGACAATCGCAATATTCATTGTATAACGCTCCAATTCCTCCAGATGTTAATAAAACTCTCCTATATCCATTGTATCATAGCTAATTAGCGAAAACTGAAAAAAACTTTTGAATTGTTTTTGAAGAAAGTTTCGTATATTCTTGTTTTAATGGAATAAATCGTAGGGGGGAAAGACGATTGAAGCACGCATTGGTCGTCGGTGGAACCGGAATGTTGAAGGAAGTGTCCCTTTGGTTGTTGGCAAATCAACACCATGTGTCTATCATTGCGAGAAACCCAAACCGAATGCAACGTCTGCTGGAAGAAACCGACGATAAAAACCGGGTGACACCGATTTACGTCGATTATAGAGACGACGAAAAACTACAAGAAAACGTCCAAGCTACGATAGAAGAAAATGGACCGATCGGGATCGTCATCGCATGGATTCATTCAGATGCGCCGAAAGCTTTGGAAATCATAGCAAATACTGTTTCCAGAAAGAGTAGTGGGTGGGAGTTGTTCCATGTTTCGGGGAGCCGGGCGAATTTAATGGATATCAAACGGAAAACAGAGCTGGATGGCTGTAACTATCATCAAGTCCAATTAGGTTTCAAAGTGGAGGAAGGGCATTCAAGGTGGCTCACAAATAAAGAGATTTCCGAAGGTGTCATTGCAGCGGTAAAAAAGAAAAGCAAGGTGCATCTTGTCGGACAATTGGAACCTTGGGAGAAACGGCCTTGACCCTAACGGGAAACAATCCCCTCTTATCAATTCGTACAGATGACAAGAGGGGGAAGTATTAATAATATCCTTTTTTGTCGGAACGCCAATAATTGTTTGCGGCAGCGACGGTCTGGAAATGGATCGCAATGACTTCCGAAGCGGCAATCAAGCTGTCCGGGTTTCTTGAATATTTCGGACGTAATTTTTTGCGGATCGTTTCCGACGGCTGGATCAACTCGATGCTTTTTGTCGCAAGTTTAATCGCAAGCTCATATCCTTCTTCAGGTGTCCGCGTTTTTAAACTAGTCAGCCACTTTTCCATAAGCCCAACCCCTTTTGCATATAGATTCACTACATACTATTACGAACGGGCGCTTATGGATACAGTGGGACAAACAGGGACAGTCCCCATTCGACCCGGTGGGTCAAATGGGGACTGTCCCGTTTTGTCCCATTTTATGATACTAAGCGCAGTCCGACGGCTCCGCAGATGATACATGTCAAAAACAGACCACGGAGCACGTTCATCCGTTCTTTGAAAAAGACAACCCCCATAATGACCGCGCCTGTTGCTCCCAGCCCAGTCCAAATGGCATAGGCGGTGGCAAGAGGAATGTCACGCATCGCCAATGCGAGGAAATAAAAGCCGAAACTGAAAACAAGGACTAATGTGACGAGCCAACCCCACGTCCTTTTCTTTAAATACATATTAATGCTTGCGACGCCGAAAATTTCCCCGAAACTGGCGAGAAACAAATAAAACCAAGCCATTTACACGTCACCTTCCTTTGTCGGATGAACTTCCTGCCCTTTATCTTTCTCTCCCGTCGTCAATTGGATGCCGACCACTCCGATAATGACGAGTAAAATAAAAAATCCTTTTGCAAATGTAAAGGATTCTCCTAAAAATGTAAAATCAATGATTGCGATGGCGGCGGCTCCGGAACCGGTGAATGTCGCATAGACAGACCCCGACGGAAGCAACTCACATGCTTTGATAATGAAGTAAAAACTTAAAATGATCGCAATGGCTGTACCTGTCCACATCCACCAGTTGTCCGAGTACTTCAATCCGAGCACCCATACAACTTCAATAATGGCCGCAAACAATACATATATCCATCCCATCTCCGGGCCTCCTTTTTTCAACATCAATTACTTACTATCTTAAATCGAAAGGTGAAGGAAAGTCTATCAAATCAATCCAATTGGGTATATTATGAGAAGGGAGCACCTAAAATTCTATTCAATCTGGAATCAAATTCATCTTATGAAAAGGAGTGCCGACATGAACAGTGAAGAAAAAAAGTTGTCCGAAGAAGAAACAGAACAACTCATCTCGACGTTGAGATCACGTTTTGAGGACCATATGCATCGACATGAAGGAGTCGATTGGGAAAAAGTTGAAGCAAAACTTCGGGAAAATCCCGAAAAATTATGGTCTCTTCAGCAAATGGAAAACACCGAGGGGGAACCAGACGTCGTTGCATATGATCCGGCGGCAGATGTTTTCATTTTTTGTGACTGCTCCAAAGAAAGCCCTAAAGGGAGAAGAGGTGTTTGTTACGATCGGGAGGCGTTGGAAGCAAGAAAAAAACATCCCCCGAAAAACAGTGCCATGAATATGGCCGAAACGATGGGGATAGAGATGTTAACGGAAGAACAATACCGTAAATTACAAGAGCTTGAACCATTCGATCAAAAATCATCAAGTTGGGTGAAAACACCAGCATCAATCCGGGAACTCGGCGGGGCGTTGTTTTGTGATTACCGCTATGGTCATGTCTTCGTCTACCATAACGGAGCCGATTCTTATTACAGTGCAAGAGGATTCCGAGGAATGTTGAAAGTTTAGGCATCCTGTAGGACAGGGTTCAAACATCCGCACCTTTGAGTATGGCAAGTATTTCCGTTATGATAAAGATAGGAACTGTTTAAAGAGGAGTGGAAAGATGAGCCTGAAGTCTAGCATTTATAAAATCTTAAGAATTTGGAACGATATCGATGCCATCAGAAAAGGGAAAATAGGAAAACGCATCGGTAGAAGAATAGCCGGTAGAATGGCCGGGAAAGGAATACGGAAATTATTCAAGTCATCTTGATAGGGGCGGACATTCGCCCCCTTTTTTGTTGCGCAATTATAGGAAACGAATAAAATATTTTCCATACTAACTTGCAATACACTATATTGTATTGTAAGATAGATGACAGATGAAGAAAATCAATCGAGGTGAACAGCCTTGTCGACTACGACGCAAATGTTGAAAGGATTGTTGGAGGGATGTTTATTAGCTTTAATTGCCAAAGGGGAAACGTATGGTTATGAAATGACGGAGAAATTGAAAGAGTATCATTTCACTATGGTGAGTGAAGGAAGCATTTATCCGGTCCTCATGCGGTTGCAAAAAAACAATTACGTCACGTCTGTCATGAGGAAATCACCGAACGGGCCGAAACGGAAATACTATTCCATCACGGAAGAAGGGCTTGAAGAATTGGAACGTTTCAAAGAACAATGGGAAAAACTCTCTGCCGGGATTTTTTCCTTATTGGAAGAAGGAGATGAAGAAGATGCTATCTAAAGAGGCGGAACAATTCATGTTGGAACTGCGGATGTACTTGATGTCCAAGGGAAAAAATGAACAGGAAATTGAAGAAGTGATTCTTGAGCTGGAAGATCATTTGTTGCAAGCTGAAGCGGAAGGGAGAAACATCAAAGACATTACGGGCGATTCTCCACGGGAATACATGAAGAGCATCAGCCGGGAAATGAGTTTTGATAAACGGGAATTTTTGACATTAGCCCCGATGACTGTTCTTTTGATTAGTGCGTTTTTAGTTTTTACGCCGGCCATGCGGGGGGACTTCAGTCTTTCGAAAATCAGCGTATGGGGTATCACAATCGTAACGATTCTTTCCATCTTCTTGTACGGATTTTTAATCGTGCGCGTATTGCCGAAATTTTTCAACTCCAAATGGTTTTACGTCATTGGATTAGCAACGTTTCTAGTGGTGACCGGATTTTTTGTCATCGTGGAATTGTTGGATAACGATCCATTTTTTGTCGCCACCCCACTGCAAAACAAGTTGCTCGTCATCGGCTGCATCGTTATTTTTGTCGCATGGGCGATTTACGCCAAAACATGGATGACGATTATCGTACCGTTTTTCTTATCATGGGGACCAATGGCAGAAAGGTTGATACCGGACCATATCAATGAAGATCCATTTTATATTGCGCTGACCATTATGATATTTACATTGATTGCAATAATTGGTGGAGTTTTATTTTTCCTCTACCGCAAAAACAAGAAAAATAAAACGATGAATCAATAGGGGGATGTTCATGCATATTGGAATCATCGGTGCAGGAGCGATTGCCAATTTTCTATTGGAGGAAGTCAACAATCGGAACGGGGACCAATTAAAAATTACGAGTGTGTATGTACGGAATAAAGAAAAATATCAGGCGTTGGAAGAAAAATTCAATGTGACGCTGTACGCTGATTTTGATGCTTTCCTCGAATCCAATATCGATATCGTCGTGGAAGCGGCCAATGTGGAAGCAGTTAAAAATTTGCTGCCAAAAACAGTGAAGAAAAAAGATGCGGTAGTCATCAGCATCGGTGCATTTGTCGATGAAAAGTTTTTGACTGAAATAACGGAATCAGCAAGTGAAAATCAACATGTCGTCCATTTGCCATCGGGGGCGATCGGCGGTTTGGATCTTCTGCAAAACGCAAATGCATTGAAGACAGTGAAGCGTGTATCCCTTACGACACGGAAACCGGCCCATTATTTAGGGGAAGAATCATTGGAAACGGCAAAAGTCATTTTTGATGGACAGGCGAAGGATGCGATTCGGAAATTCCCGAAAAACATCAATGTATCGATTGTTCTGTCCCTTGCCGGCTTAGGTGTGGAAAACACGACGGTACGCCTTGTCGCTGATCCTCATATCGAAAAAAACATCCATCAAATCGAATTGGAAGGAGACTTTGGCGAAGCATCTTTTACCGTGAAAAACAACCCACTCCCATCCAACCCGAAAACAAGTTATTTGGCGGCGATGAGCATTTTGGGAACGCTACAAAGGTTGGATCAGACGGTGAAGATTGGCGGGTAATTGAGGAGGGGACGTCCATGGACCAGATTCGGCAAAAAATCATCGTGGCCTTCGAATTGTTTGATCAAGGGAAACTGCAGGATGCAGAAAAACTGTACGATGAATGTCTGGCTGAGTTGACGGGTAGAAGGTCATCGGAATATAAGCAAGTCTTGCACGGGATAGGTTATGTCAAAGCACATTTGAACAAATTCATCGAAGCGCGGGAAGCATATCGGGAATTGTTGCTCTTAGCTGAGGAAGAACAGGACAAGGAAGAGCAAGCGGTCGCTCTTCATCAGCTCGGCATGGTGGAAAGGATGGCCGGTAACCTCGATGAAGCATTCGCTTATTTTCAACAGGAACATCAACGAATCGAGGATATAGAGGAAAACAAACATCTCATGCTGGCGGCCAATTATTATGAACAAGGTTATCTCCATTTGTTGAAGAATGAAAAGGCACTTGCGGAAAACTTGATGAACCAATCATTGGATCATGCAAAACTAAGTGGAGATCAGATCGCTATTGCCTGCGCTTATCGTGGGTTAGGAGAACTGCACTTGAAGTCATCAGAGCGCAAACAAGCGAGAAATTTTTTACAACAAGCGATCCGGTATTTTAAAAAAGGGAACGATTTCCAAGCTATAAAGGAAATTGAGATGTTATTGGAGAATTGAATATCTCCCAGGCTTCCCAAAAAGCTCAAGTTCACAAATACCAACAAACTATTAAGGCATTCGCGCCAATAAAAACTCGAGGAGCGATCATACCCTCGAGTTTTTATTGGCGGATGAAACGATTGGACGTAGCATATTGAAACATTCCTAATCATCATTATAATAGAGTAAAACGGTGGTAGGGGAGTGGGAAAGTTGGATTTTCAAATAAGAAAAATGCAAAAAGAAGATATCCGTCAAGTGCAAGCTGTTGCAAAAACAACATGGAACGCGACTTATGCCGGAATCATCCCGGACGATATCCAAGAAAAATTTTTAAGCGCCGCCTATAGTGACGAGAGAATGGAATACCGCATACATCATTCTTTATTGTTTGTAGCCGAAGCAGAAGGTAAAATCGTCGGTTTCGCCAACTATTCTCCCGTAAATGAAAATGGGGAAGCGGAATTAGGAGCGATTTACATTTATCCGGAGTATCAAGGTGTGGGAATCGGTACGGCGCTCTTGAATGAAGGAATCGAACCATTGCCTGAACTGAAGAAGCTTTACATTCATGTGGAGAGAGACAATGAAATTGGGAAAAAATTTTATCAAGCGAAAGGATTTCAAAACGTCCGCGAGTTCGACGATACATTTGCAGGACATACGTTGGAAACAATCCAAATGGTGCTGGAAGTATGAAAAACCAATCCATCTGCGCTTAAACAGCAGATGGATTGGTTTTTTGTATTTCCCCATAGTGAACTGCCTTCTTTCGATTCAAGACAAAGCCTGAAAATACAAGCGATAAACAAAACATGACAAGTGCCAAAAATACAATTGTGATTCGAAGTGAAATCATATCAGCCATGATTCCGATTGCCAGAATAAAAATGACTTGAACACCACTTTGGACAAGCTGGTAAATACTTGTCACTCTCCCCATCACTTCAGTTGGCACATTATTTTGATAAAAAGTCATCATTCCGGTATTTAGAAACACGAGGAAAAATCCTAGTATAACAAAGCCGGTCACAATAGAAGCAAAAGACCATGAAAATGCATAAATCGCGTAACCGGTAGCCACGAGAAGTAAACCTGTAACGATCATGTTCCGAATGGGGATTTTGTTTGCCACAATGGACAAGAAAAGTGCACCAACGACAGAACCTATTCCGGTAATGCTGATCAACAAACTATATTCAAATTCGGATAGCCCAATCACTTGTTGTGCAAAAACAACTTCTTGAGCATCCATTGTATAAGTAAAAATCATAATCAAAACATAACCAAAGTAAATACCTGATATATATTTATTTTCTAGCATGAATCGCCAGACGACCGTGAAATCGCGGGTAATTTGGGAAATGGTCAATTTTGGTATTTCCGCTTTTTGTATATTCTCCTTATCAGGAAGAAACAACAATAAGATTGCAGATATTATAAAGAATAACGTATTCAACCAAAGAGTTATCTCAACCGAAGTGAGTAAAATGATGGAACCCCCGACGGCCGGTCCGATAATGAATGCGCCTGAATTGGAAAAGGAGCGGATCGCATTAAATCGTTTCCGTTTCTCCTCTGGGACAAGCAGCGTCATGTAGGTGACGGATGCGGGATTGAAAAAAGCATTCCCGATACTCAATATGACGAGGATTGCATATATGACCGCCATATTCGGAGCAAAAGGGATGAAACCAATGAACAACGCACGAATGAAGTAGGTGACGATCATGATTTTCCGCTTGCTCCGATAATCGATGAAACTTCCCGTCCAAAATTTTGTGACGATATTGGTTAACGGTGCAACAATCCAAATGCCGGCTACCGCAGCGGCTGAGCCAGTAATTTGGTAAACGATGATATTGATTGCCACTAAATAAATGAAATTGCCGATACTGGAAATGCTGATGGAAGCGAGCAATAGAAACGGATATTTCCAACGGCTTAATGGATGGGAAGACATGATATCACCCGAACTCATTCTATTGATATGAATAGATATTTCTTTTCTGCAATTATAATGGATAAGAAAGGATCAAACAATGTTATTCTTATTCAAAACTTTTCATCCAATGAAACCAATCTGGAAATGAACCGTAATGTATACTAGATGATAATTGGAGGAAAACCTATGGATCGACAAGCTTTTACATATTCATTATTGATCACTGCCATCCTATTTCTTTCCGGATGTGCGGATGAAGAAGCAGAATTTTCATTTGAAGAAGCGGGGCAGGAAGTGGTACGTTTATTACAGGCTGAAGAATTTGAAACGATCTATGAATCTTGGTTCACGGAGGAATTTCAGCAATCTCTTTCGGTAGAGGAACTTACGGAAAAATGGATTGAAAAGACGGAGGACGGGGAATTTTTGGAGCTTCGGCCAATGAAGGCAGAAAGCCGGACGGAAAATCTAGACGTAGTAGAAATCACTTTGGTATATACGACCATCGAATTTGATGTCAGAATGATTTTTAATGAAGAACAACTTCTTGAAGGATTAAATTTTTCAGATGGTGTGGCAAACTTACAAATGCCGGATTCCATCGTGGAAGAGCAAATCGTCGTTGGAGAAGGCACGGAATATGAACTTGATGGCCTGTTGACGTTGCCGAAAGATAATGATGGAAACTTGCCGGCGGTCATTCTGGTTCATGGTTCCGGGCCAGGTGATCGGGATCAGGCAGCATATGCGTACAAACCGTTCCGGGATATCGCTTGGAAATTGGCGGAAAATGGTATCGCCGTTATCCGCTATGATAAACGAACCTTCGTTTATGGAAATGATAGCGCAAAAGACCCGAGCAAATTCACGGTTTATGAAGAAGTGGTGGAAGATGCCATCCGGGCTACGGAGTTGGCGAAATCTGATCCACGGATCGATGAAGACCGTGTGTTTCTCGCAGGACTTAGCCTCGGTGGCATGTTGGCGCCCCGTATCGAAACCCAAGGCGGAGATTATGCAGGGCTGATTATCCTTGCCGGTACCCCTCGTCCATTATGGGAAGTCATTTATGATCAATTGCTGGCATCAGTGGACATCGTCGGAATGGAGGGAGAGGAAAAAGAAGAATTTTTGCAAGAAGTGGAAGCTGAATATGAAAAAGCGGAAAATTTACAGAATCTGACCGATGAAGAAGCACAAGGAATGGTCGTGTTTGGTCTTGGTGGTTATTACTTGAAAGAAATGGATGAATACGATGTTCCGACAACAGTTACCCAAATCGACAAACCGATGCTCATTTTGCAAGGGGAAGATGATTTTCAAGTATATGCCGATAAAGACTTTGTCCTTTGGCAAGAGTTGCTTGAAGATGATGAGGATGTGACGTTCAAGCTTTATCCTGGATTGAACCATTTTTTCATCGCCTATGAAGGGCCGGATAAAGGGACTGTTAAAGAGTATGAAACACCAAGTTTGGTGGATGAACAAGTGATTGAAGATATGAGCCGATGGATTCTCGAACAATAAGAAAAAAGTCAGGAGTGGATACAAATGAAACGTGTTGTAAAAGGAATGTTGTTATTGTTGGTCGCTGTGTTGCTGTTCGCCGGTTGCAGTCAAGGAGAGGAAGAAGCGGAACAAGACAAGGGGACTTCAAACGGACAAACGACAGAAGAACAAGGAGAAGATGAAGAGGTTATCGCAGTAGCGGAAAATTTTATGGACCAATTGAGTAAAGGGCTGTATGAAGAAGCAACCGAACTCTTCGATGAAACGATGACGGAACAACTGGGACCGGAAGAATTGGAGGAGTTATGGAAAAGTGTGCAAGATCAACTTGGAGAAATAATCGATTATGAATTTCAACAAATAGACGAATCGGATGGTTATCAAGCTGTATTCTTTGATGTCGTATTTAATGATAATGATGCTACGATTCAAGTGACATTGGATGGAAATCAGCAAATCGCCGGGTTTTTTATTCTCGAATAATGATTGGTCGGATGAAAATGTCATTGCTTATGCAAAAAATCCATTTTATGCGGATTGCCGCTAAAATGGATTTTTTTAAATACTTAAACCTGATATGGTTTGCTTTTATCGTTAGTCTTGGTAAAATCTTAGTAAAGTCATCGAGTCATTTCTTCTAATTCTATAAATGAAAATCCGCTCCATAAATAAACATCATTTGCTAATGGAACAAAGTTCAGAAACGGGGTTATAGAAATGCGAGAAAAATCGGATTTACATATAGGTAATAGGGAAATGTTGCACAATCGGGTTTGCAGTATTTTGCGGAGTGCCATTTTGCGAGGAGATTTCAAGCCGGGCGAACGTCTCGTGCAGACGGAATTGGCTGAGATGATCGGTGTCAGTCGCATGCCGATCCGTGAAGCATTGCGTACATTGGAGATGGAAGGTCTTGTGACGATGGAGCCGCATAAAGGGGCCGTCGTGCGGGTATTGGAAAAAGAAGATGTGGAAGAAATTTATGAATTACGTGCTTTGCTCGAGCCATTAGCGTTGAAAAAAAGCATCAAAACGTTTTCCGATGAAGATCGCGATCTCCTGAAAAACTACCATGAATCCATGCTGGAAGCGACATCCGAAGACTATATCGAACTGAACCGGAAGTTCCACGATTTGTTGGTGAGCCGTTGCGAAAGCCCGCGATTATTGAGTTTCATTCAGACGATTTCCCGTGGCTTTGCCCAAGATACACCGCTTGTCATCCCCGGCCAATTGGAAAAATCAAACAGTGAACACGGGAGGATTGTCGAAGCCATTTTGGAAGAGGATGCTGAAAAAGCTGCCGATTGCTTGGCGAAACATATCGAACGGACGGGGAAAGAACTCGTCATATATTTGGACGAAAAAGCTGAACTACCAGATCACAGCCAATGATCTGGTAGTTTTTTTAGGAAATGAAAAATTCTAAAAAGTAAAATAGTCTCTTTACAAAAACAGGATATTGGATTAAAATAATTGTATCCAATATCCATTATCCAAAAATGAAAGCGCATTCTACAAGGGGATTGGAGAAAGGAGGGGAAGCCGATGTATCGTTCGTGGATGTTTGTGCCGGGCAATAACGAAAAGCATTTAAGGAAAGTGAAAGATTTAACGGCCGATGTCATTATTTATGACTTGGAAGATGCTGTACCGGATGAAAGGAAGGCGTCCGCCCGAGTACAAGTGAAAGAGACGATTGCAAGCAGGAGCGAAAAAGTCAATTTCGTCCGGGTGAATGCACTGGATACCCGTTACTTTATCGATGATATAAATGGAATCATGACGGAACATCTTTCAGGTATCATGCTTCCAAAAGTAAATAGCCGGGAAGACATTTTGATTGCGGCATATTTGCTCGGACAATTGGAAGAAAAGCATCAACTTCCAAAGGGGGAGCTGGCGATCGTTCCGTTGATTGAAACGGCAAAAGGTTTGGAAAATGCTTCAGATATTGCAAAAGCGAGCGAGCGGGTCCTTTGCCTCAGTTTTGGAGCAGAGGATTATACGCTCGATTTGAATATAGAGCCGGCTAACGCTGAGGAGGCATTAACTTATGCCCGCTCGAAGTTGGTCGTTGCATCAAAGGCTGCAGACAAGGAAGCCCCCATCGACTCCGTATATACGGATTTCCATAATGAAGCCGGTTTGGAACAGGCCGCATTGGCAAGCAAACGATACGGGTTCCAAGGGAAGTTGCTCATCCATCCGAAACAAATCGACATCGTCAATCGGGTTTTTTCACCAACGGATGAACAAATTGCCGAGGCGAAAAGAATCGTCGAATTGTATGAGGCATCCTTACAAAAAGGAGAAGGGGCCGTTCAACTTGATGGAAAAATGATCGATGTCCCAATCGCTGAAAGAGCAAAGCGGATCCTCGCTTATGCCGAACAAGAACAAACAACGTAAATGAAGGAAGGAGGAAAAGACATGCTGCCATTGGAAGGTATTACTGTCGTTTCCCTTGAACAAGCGGTTGCTGCACCTTTTGCCAGCCGACAATTGGCGGATTTGGGAGCAAGGGTCATCAAGGTGGAACGTCCAGAGGTGGGGGATTTTGCCAGAAATTATGATACAACGGTAAACGGGATGTCCAGCCATTTCGTCTGGACGAATCGATCCAAACAGTCGATAGAATTGGATTTAAAATCTTCTTTAGGGAAAGAAGCATTAAGCAGATTAATCGAGAAAGCGGATGTATTCATTGAAAATCTTGCCCCAGGTGCCATCGAAAGGATGGGCTTTGCCCCAGACGAACTCCTAAAGAAACATCCCAAACTCATCGTTTGCAGTATTTCCGGATATGGAAGAGGCGGCTCTTATGAACAAAAGAAAGCGTATGATTTGTTGGTTCAATGTGAAGCAGGGTTGGTTTCTATCACCGGCAGTGAAGATACGCCTTCAAAAGCCGGGATTTCGATTGCGGATATCGCCGCAGGGATGTATGCCTACTCAGGCATTTTGACAGCTTTGTTGAATCGGGAGAAAACCGGAAAAGGAACTGTCATTGAAGTTTCCATGTTGGAGGCTTTAGGGGAATGGATGGGTTATCCTGCCTATTACGCAGCCTACGGAGGCGAAGAACCGAAAAGAACCGGGGCAAGCCACTCGACGATTTATCCATACGGTCCGTTCGAATGTGGCGATGGAAAAACGGTTTTCATCGGTTTGCAAAATGAGCGGGAGTGGGAGCGTTTTTGTGAATCTGTATTGAAAGCTGAATCTTTGACGAACGATCCAAGATTCAAAACGAATTCCGACCGTTCCGACAATCGGGAAACACTGAAAACGCTCATCGAAGCATCATTTGAACATCTCACGTCCGACCAAGTGATCGAACGGTTGGAAGAAGCGAAAATCGCCAATGCTCGCTTGAATACGATGAAAGACTTTTTCCATCATCCACAACTGAAAGAACGCAATCGTTGGACCAAAGTCCAGACACCGAATGGAGAAATCGCCGCATTGAAACCACCGGCCACTATTAAAGGCGTGGAAGCGGTGATGAATCCGATCCCTGCTTTAGGGGAGCACACAGAAGAAATATTGGAAGAAATCGGTTTGAAACAAGAAGAATAGCAGAACGAATGAAAGAGGGGGAAATCGTCATGACAGTGAAACATGGTTGGGAAGGAAGATATTATGAAGATTTTGAGGTAGGTGACATTTATCCACACCCGCTGGGAAGAACGGTCACGCAAACGGATAACATTTATATGACTCTACTCACACAAAATACGAACCCGATTCATTTCGATGAATACTATTCAGAGCAAACGGAGTTCGGAAAACCACTTGTCGATTCGACATTCACCATCGCATTGGTCACTGGTCAATCGGTGACGGATTTATCGCAAAATGCGATGGCCAATTTAGGGTGGGATGAAGTCCGATTGCCGAATCCAGTATTTGAAGGAGATACGATTTATTCCTATTCGGAAGTGTTAAGCAAGCGTGAATCGAAATCGCGCCCGAATGTAGGCATCGTCAAGGTGAAAACGACCGGTTATAACCAGCGGGGTGAAGTGGTCATCACATTCAAACGGACCTTTATGATTTATAAACGGGCACATGCTCCGAAAAAAAGCAATGAATTGTTGGAAAAAGTCCTTGAACAAGAGAAAAATCATGCGGAAAAATGACTGTTGTCCCGAAGCTTTGTCTATGAACTCAAAATCTGAAAAAAGGGGAAATGGAAAATGACGACAAGTACTACACAAGATTTGGAATTGATTCGGGAAAGTGTCAGGGCACTATGTGAAAAATTTCCTGAATCTTACTGGAAAGAAACAGATGAAAAAAATGAATACCCTGAAGAATTCATTAAAGCTTTGACGGAAGAAGGTTGGTTGTCTGTCCTTATTCCGGAAGAATATGGCGGTTCGGGATTGGGGATGTTAGAAGCGGGCATCATTTTGGAAGAAATCAACCGTTCAGGAGGCAATTCGGCGGCAGGACATGCCCAAATGTATACGATGGGAGCGATCTTACGGCATGGAAGTGACAATCAGAAACAACGTTACTTGCCGAAAATCGCCAGCGGGGAACTTCGATTGCAAGCTTTTGGTGTGACCGAACCGACAGCGGGGAGTGATACAACGAGCATCGCGACAACGGCAGTGAAACAAGGAGATAGATACGTTGTCAACGGACAAAAAATTTTCATCTCCCGTACTGAACATTCCGATTTGATGTTATTGTTGGCGAGAACGACACCAAAAGAAGACGTGAAAAAGAAAACAGAAGGTTTAAGTCTATTCATTCTTGATATGCAAGACCAAAAGGATAAACTGACGATTCAACCGATCGGTACGATGATCAACCATGCAACAACTGAAGTTTTCTTTGAAAATGTGGAAATTCCTGAAGAAAATTTGATTGGCGAAGAAGGGAAAGGTTTCCGTTATATTTTGAGTGGTTTGAATGCCGAGCGGGTACTCGTCGCATCGGAAAGTCTTGGGGACGGAAAGTATTTTGTCGATAAAGCGGTTCAATATGCGAATGAGCGGGTTGTTTTCGGCCGACCGATTGGCCAAAACCAAGGGGTACAATTCCCGATTGCACAAAGCTACATGCAACTGGAAGCAGCAACATTGATGCGTGATAAAGCGGCTAGTTTGTTCGATGCCGGGGAAAAAAGCGGTGCGGAAGCGAATATGGCAAAATATTTGGCATCCGAAGCAGCTTGGCAAGCAGCTAATGTGGCGATGGATACATTCGGCGGATACGGGTTTGCAAAGGAATATCATATTGAACGGAAATTTCGTGAAGCCCGGTTATTCAAAGTTGCACCGGTCACGAACAACATGATCACTTCTTTCATCGCACAACATGTGCTCGGATTACCGCGCTCCTTCTAATCCTAAAAAGCTGGGGCATGCTTCAATTGAGGCACCCCGGTTTTTTATGGAAAAAGAACACTCCGATAGAAAGAATAAATCTTTCCATACATACAAAAAATAGGATGACAACATAAATAAGGAGTGCATCAAATTGGAACAAGCTGAGATCAAGCGGCAAATCGAAAAAATATTGGAAGAAAGCCATATTGGGACGATGGCGACGGTGAAAAACAATAAGCCCCATTCCCGTTACATGACGTTTTTTCACCGGGACTTGACGCTGTTCACACCGACGGACAAACATGCGGATAAAACGGATGAAATCGAAGAAAATCCGTACACACATATCATCATCGGGTATGAAGGGGAAGGTTTCGGCGATGAATACATTGAATATGAAGGCAAAGTTTCCTTCAACCATTCCGAAGAATTGAAAAAAGATTTATGGAATGACGATATGAACATTTATTTCGAAGGGCCGGAAGATCCGAATTACACTTTATTGGAAATTTCCCCGCTCCATATCCGCTTAATGAATAAAAAAGGGGAACCCCCTTTGGAATTGGAGTTGTAAGTAAAGGGTATAGTCATTGAAAGAAACTTTGAGGAGTGTGGACGATGCAAGGAAAAACGGCAATCATTACGGGCGGCGGCAGTGGATTCGGCAGAGAAACGGCATTGCTGCTTGCAGAACAGGGCGTGAACTTGACGATTGTTGATGTGTCAAAAGAAAATGGGGAGGGGACCGTCCAGCTTTGTGAAGCAAAAGGTGCAGCTGCCATTTTTGTTCAAGCTGATGTGAGCAAAGTGGAAGATGTCAAACGTTATGTGGCGGAAACGGTGGAACGGTTTGGCAAAATCGATTTGTTTTTTAATAATGCCGGCATTTCCGGTTCTGGCGTCCGGACATTGGAATGCTCGGACGAGGAATTCGAACAAATTGTCGATGTGAATTTAAAGGGTGCATTCTATGGATTGAAATATGTGGGCAATGAAATGTTGAAAACAGGTGGTGGAGCAATCGTCAATACTGCATCGCTAGGTGGAGTCGTCGGGATGCCGACGTTAGGTGCATATTCAGCGACGAAGCATGGTGTCATTGGATTGACAAAAACGATTGCAGGAGAATATGGAAGGGATCATATTCGAATCAACGCCATCGCACCCGGAACGAATGAAACGCCGATGGTCAAAGCTTTTCCGGAAGAAGCCATTGAAGCGATGGCTGAAGCCATTCCGATGGGAAGACTCGGCCAACCCCATGAAGTGGCCGAAGTTGTAGCGTTTCTACTTAGTGACCAAGCTTCCTACATTCACGGAGCGGTCATTTCCATCGATGGCGGTTCCGCAGCTTTATGATCTAATGAATCGAAAAAACTTTGAAAAATGGTTTTGAGTCCATCATGCTCAAAACCATTTTTTGGTAGGAAGTGGAATGAGAATCAGCCGAAACTTAAGCTTTTCTTAAGAATTGATTTAATTTGTTCTTATGGTTTCCTCTGTATGCTTGATGCAGAGGTGAGGAATGATGACGAACAAAAAGATATACATTCTTTTGACCGATACCGGATCGGTATTGACCAAATTAATCAGATTATACACGAAAAAGCGGTATAATCATGTTTCCATTTCATTCGATGTCGATTTGCGTGAAGTGTACAGTTTTGGGAGGAAACGAATGAACAACCCATTCAACGGCGGTTTCGTCCGGGAAAACATCAGGGAAGGATTGTTCAAAGAAGCGACATGTTCGATTTATTCAATAACCGTGACAGAAAACCAAATTGAAAATATGAAAGCTTTTATAAAAAAGATTGAAAGGGAAAAAGATGTTTACCGTTATAATTTTCTCGGGTTGTTTGGTTTTTTGTTCAACCGGCCCATCCAAAGGGAAAAAGCATTTTTCTGTTCCCAATTCGTCGCATCTGTACTTCAAGAGGGGAAAGTGCTAGATTTAAATAAACAACCTGCTTTGATTTCTCCAAGTGATATCGAAGAGTGCACTGCTTTAGAACTCGTTTACGAAGGAAAACTGAAACATTATCAGCGTGAAGAATCCGTTCAATTCCATGTTTCCAATGCTCTCGTGGCAATGGATGGATAAGGAGAAAGGGTGACACGAATGGAACAGACTCAAATATTAGTCGTTGAAGATGACAATGATATCAATACATTGCTTTGTCGAATCATCAAAAAAAACGGTTATTACGCCCAACCCGCCTATTCCGGCACGGAAGCGTTGCTATATTTGGAGCATGATTCTTGGGATTTGGTGCTGCTCGATCTTATGCTTCCGGGAATGGCTGGTGAAAAGGTCTTGCAAAAAATACGGGAAAAAGGAACTATTCCGGTCATCATCATTTCGGCGAAAAACGAAAAGGAAACGCGCATCACGACATTAAAGGAAGGGGCGGATGATTTCATTTCCAAACCATTCGATGTCGATGAAGTCGCTGTCCGGATTGATTCGCTGCTTAGAAGATCCCGCTATGCGAGTGAACGCTCGGTGGAAAAATTACATTTTAAAGATATCGAAGTGGATTTGGAAACGAAAACCGTGTTGGTGAATGGAATGGAAATCACGTTGACGGCGAGGGAATACGACATTTTGACATTGCTTATGCGTTCTCCGAAAAAAGTCCATTCCAAAGCGAATGTATTTGAAAGTGTATGGAAGGAAGCTTTTTATGGAGATGACAATACGGTGAACGTCCATATGAGCAACTTACGGAACAAACTGGCAAGTGCGAATCCGCATGAAGAATATATTGAAACGATCTGGGGCATGGGCTATCGCATGAAATCTTAAGCTTTTCTTAAGATTTGTCTTAAGCCTTTCTTATGAAGTGTCGTTCATACTCGAGTTATGAGGATAAGGAGGCTTAACCCGATGAGCGAATATATTTTAAGAACGAATCAATTGACGAAACGATACAAACAGACACTCGCCCTCGACAACGTGAATCTCCATATAAGAGAAGGTGAGATTTACGGCATAATCGGCCAGAATGGAGCGGGCAAATCAACTTTATTACGGGTCATTACAGGACTGGCACTGCCATCAGGCGGTTCCGTTGAATTATTTGGAAAGAGTGAGCGAAATGAATGGGTCGATATGCAAAAACGAATCGGCGCATTGATTGAAAATCCGGCACTTTTTTCAAATATGACCGCGATTGAAAATTTGGAGTTGCATCGATTGCAAAGAGGAATTCCCGGCCGTGAATGTATTAAAAAAGCATTGCAACTTGTTGATTTGGAACATACGGGAAATAAAAAAGTGAAAAA
Source organism: uncultured Oceanobacillus sp. (assembly GCA_938004015.1). Classification (GTDB taxonomy): domain Bacteria; phylum Bacillota; class Bacilli; order Bacillales; family Amphibacillaceae; genus Oceanobacillus. The sequence goes on along the minus strand of CALKWU010000068.1, from coordinate 7,413 downwards.
CTTTTCTCTAGGAATGAAGCAAAGGCTCGGCATTGCGATTGCGTTATTAAGCGATCCGGAGTTTTTGATCCTCGATGAGCCGACAAACGGTCTTGATCCTACCGGCATTGTGGAATTAAGACAGTTGATCAAAAAATTGAATCGGGAAAAAGGGGTAACGGTTCTCATTTCGAGCCATATTTTGAGTGAACTTCATCAATTGGCGACGAGTTTCGGCATCATCCATAAAGGTAAGTTGTTGGAAGAGTTGACAGCAAAAGAACTGGACGAGAAATGCCGCAAGTATTTGCAAATTAAAGTGGATGACCCGAAAAAGGGAGCAATCGTCTTGGAACAAACATTAGCCGCAACCGATTTTGAAGTGCTCCAAGATGGGACAATCAAGCTTTACGAATACCTTGATGATGTACGGACTGTTTCCCTAGCATTGACAAAGAATGGTCTTGTCATCGAACATCTTTCCCATCATGGAGACAGTCTGGAAAATTATTTTACAAAAGTGATCGAGGAGGTATACCATGATTAACCTTCTCAAAGCTGAAACATTCAAATTGAAGCGCAATAAGTCTTTTTGGATGATTGCGGGATTGATGGCCGGAACAAGTATCCTCTTCCACATTTTGATTATGACGGAATGGTGGATGATGAGCGGCACGAAATTTGATGCAGTCGGATTAGGTAAACTAAATGGACTGGCACCATTTACCGTACCAGTTTTCTTCAATTTGGCTGTCTGTTCCTTAGCGGCATTTTTCATTTCATCCGAGTTTTCCGAGAGCGGGGTCATTCGCTTGCAAGTCATGAGCGGGTATAAACGTTCCCATGTTTATTTCGCAAAATATCTTGTGTTTTCATTCGGAACGATCATCATAACTGTCGTCATCCCTCTGCTTACCGCAGCTTTAATCGCAGTGGCATTAGGGCATGGGGACATCTTGCAGGCGCAACATTTCCAGTATATTGTTGGAACATATGGATTGTTTACACTGCAACTTCTCGGATATACAGCGATTGTGATGATGCTTGCCATTTTGACAGAAGAAAGCGGGAAAACGATCATCTTTTCCATTTTGTTCACTGTCTTAGTATTTGTCATTGAACAATTCGCCTATCATCCGTCTGTCGGCTGGTTATATGAACATACGATTTTTCATCAATTTAGTTTTGTATTCACTCCTGAATTATCGGGGGCGGAATGGATGCGATCAACGGCAGTCGGCGTCATCACAATTTTGCTAGTACTCGCAATCGGTATGGCCGTGTTCAATAGAAAAGAAATTAAATAAGATTGAGATTGCCTCAAAATGCACGAAAACAGGTGAGCCAGATGGTGTTTTTGCTGATTTTTTTCATGATTTCAGTGCTTGTTTTAATCGTTCAGTTGTTTTTGCTAAAAAAAGAGTTGACACAGATGCGTATACAACTCAGGGCCTATAATGAACGAAAAACGAATAAAAAAATCGATGTGACACTTGTCAATAAAGAAATCGAAAAGTTAGGTCAGGAAATCAACAACTTGATCGATCTGTATACAGCTGAGAACAGAAAACGCATTCTGTTTGAACAAGAACATAAACAAGCCATCGCCAACATTTCCCATGATTTGCGGACCCCGCTCACGTCGATCTTAGGTTATATCCAACTGGCGGAAGAAGAAGTCACTTCGGAGGAAAGCCAAGAATTATTGCAAGTCGCAAAAGAACGGGCGAAGCGTTTGGAAGTGTTGTTGAAAGACTTTTTTGAGTTGAGCATCATTGAATCTATGGATCATCAATTGAAGCCGGAGCGCATCGCTTTAAAGAAATTGACAATTGAACGGTTAATGGATTATTACGATCAATTCCAGGAAAAAAAGCTGGAACCTGACATTGACATGCCTGAACAGGAGTTGTACATTCACGCGGATGTTTCTGCAGTCACACGAGTGATTGACAATTTGCTTTCCAATGCGGTGAAACATGCAGAAGGGAATGTCTCCGTTCGTCTGGAAAAGCAGGAGAGATATGCGAGGCTAACCGTCCAAAACGATGCTGCTGCATTAAAGGATGTGGATGTGGAACGGTTGTTCGATCGGTTTTACATGGCTGATCAGGCTCGGTCGGGGAAAAGCACCGGACTTGGCTTATCCATCGTTAAAAGCTTTATGGAAAAAATGGACGGGAACATCACAGCAAACTGGAAAGACGGCGTCCTGTCGATCGTATGTGAATGGTCATTAACGAATGATTGAAAAAGAGATATAAATTCACCTTTTTTTAGCGGGAATCGATTGAAAATTATAGTGAAAAACCTATTGAGAAATCCAATCAATTGTATGATGAATTAATTGATTGAGAAGAAAATGATGCTGACAATCAATCGGGATGATTTTGGTTGAAGAGATGAAAGAAATAGTGGAAAGTGATGACGGTAGTGAACGGAAACAATGATGCTTCAAACGAAAGGCACCAAAACAATACCGGAACCAATTTGAAGGTTTCAAACCAACAAATAAGAAAGAAAATCATGACTCAAAAACTGGTTCTGAGCATAAAAATTTGTTCAGAACCAGTTTTTGAGTCATGGTTTGTTTTGTCCCAGCCCCTTTAGGGGTGTTTATGGGCCTCCTATTTTTGGGATACCAATTGTTTGCTGACGATGTAACCCCATCCAACGAACAAGTCTCAACAGCACCACAGGGCAATCAAACGGATTATTCTTTTATTTTAGAGGATGCCGATGAATCGAACGAGCAAGAATTGAGAAGGGGAAGTAATCACAATAATCTAGATGAAAACAAAGATGAGAGAAAAGATGAAGAGAATCATGGGACAGAGAATATTTCGGATGAAACTGGAGATAAACTTACTCCTTATACGCCATCACAACAGGACATAGCGGAATTAGATATTCCAGTCCGTCTCGAGCTTCCCACGATCATTGACGCTGAACCTGAAATAAACATCTATGATTTGGTGGAGGGGAGGACTGTTGTTGCATGTTGCATGGTTTCATACAGACGACATTCCTATAACGGTATCAGAATGGACATATGAGCCGGAAAGCACAGTGGAAGATATGGTTAAAGAGGCTGCATCCTGGAACGCACAATACGATGTAGAAATAACTGAATTTAAAGGTTATCCAATGGTAGTGAGCGACAAAGGTGATGGTTTCTTTGAATTCCATATTGTCACATCCGAGAAGTTATTTGCAGTAGGCGGTAAGAATAAAGATATCTTGCTTTCTGTTGTGGAGGAAATAAACTTGGAGTAGTATGTAATCCTTTTACTCTTGTAAAAAGCTCCGGAAATATACGAAGACCTCAGCGGGAGCTGTCAGTATATTTCCGGAGCGAGTGTTGGCACTCAATTTAATTGTTCGGATGTTGTTTCATTAATGAGTGTTCTGTTTCATCCGCTTCTTTATTATTCGATTCCTTCTGTCCACTCGGCTACTTTGTCTTGGTTTTCTTCAACCCAAGCTGCAGCAGCATCTTCTGGACTTGTTCCTTCTGATATATCAAGCATGACAGATTCGATATCGTCGGTTGTCCAAGAGAAGTTATCCAACACTCGGTACACTTCCGGCATGTCTTCTTCTAAACCTTCACGAACCATCGTGTTGATTGTTTCCGCATCTCCAAAAGTGCCATTCGGGTCATCCAAGTATTTCAAATCGAATTCTTGGAATTTCCAGTGTGGCGACCAACCAGTGACGATGATTTCCTCTTCATTACCATAAGCCGTGCGCAATTCGGTCGTCATGGCTCCACTTGAGGAAGTGTGGACTTCCCAACCTTCCAAGTTGTCGTATTCTTCCACTGAGCGTTCGGAAGCTGCAACAACACCTGCTCCCGGCTCGATACCCGTGATGACTTGACCAGCTTCATCCGTTAAATCGGCAATGGAATCAACATCCATATAGCTTGGAACGACTAAACCGATTTTTGCACCTTCCAAGTTCGGGCCAAGGTCGATCATTTGATCACCGTAGCGTTCGAATTGGGCTTCGTGGGTTGCAGGCAACCAAGCGGCAACCATTCCGTCCGCTTCACCGTTAGCGACAGCTTCCCACATCACGGCATTATCTAATGGAGTCAATGTCACATCGAATCCAAGGTCTTCCAACACTTTCCCAACGACATGAGTGGATGCGACTTCTGTGTCCCACTCGACATAGACGAGTTCAACTTCTCCACTCAAACTGCCAGTGTCTCCTGTATCCGTATCTGAGTCTGTGTCCCCATCCCCACCGGCACCACAACCTGCGGCGAACAAGGCCAAAGCCAAGACGGCAATTAAACCGAAACGCTTAGAAAAAAACTTCATCTTGAAATTCTCCTTTATAAAATATTTCTTACCATGTCTTACCATGTATGGAAACTTTCCTTATTTCAGGAAAAGATACCATCAATTTTCTTCCTTTTTCTCTTTACTAAGAGTTTGTGTCAAACGATCGATAATAATCGCTAAAATGACGATTCCTACCCCGGATACAAATCCTGGTCCCACTTGTGAGCGTTGCAATGCGGACAATACTTCTCTTCCCAGACCAGGCGCTCCGATCATCGAAGCGATGACGACCATGGATAAAGACAACATGACCGTTTGGTTGATGCCTGCCATGATCGTTGGTCTCGCCATCGGCAGTTCCACTTTGAACAATTTTTGCGCTCCAGTACTGCCAAATGCGTCTGCCGCTTCCACTAACTCATCAGAGACTTGTCTGATTCCTAAATTGGTGAACCGGACAGTTGGAGGAGTTGCGAAAATCAACGACGCAATGACACCGGGAACCATACCGATTCCGAAAAAAGCTACCGCCGGAATCAAATAGACGAAAGCCGGCATCGTCTGCATAAAGTCCAAAATCGGTGTGATGATGGCAGACGCAATCTTGCTTTTCGACATCAAAATCCCGATCGGCACTCCAAGGATGACGGATAACACACTTGAAATGATGACCAAGGTGACCGTATCGATCATTTGCTCCCAGTAACCTTGATTCAGAACGAACCATAGACCGACGATGGAAAACGTGGCCAACCCCAATTTTTTCCCGGTCAATAAAAATGCGATGACTGCGACTATAATAATGAAAATCACCGGTGGTATGCTGCCTAATAGACCGGAAACGAATTCCATAAAGCTGCCGAATTGTTCTTTGATGGGATCGAACAAAAAGGCGAACCATTCCGTCATTTTTTCAACTGCCCACGTCACACCTTCAGATACCGGAATCTTCGGGATGATGTTCATCAAAAAATCAGACATTGTTTGTCACCTCTCCCTCTCCGGCCAATGCAGCAATGACGGATCCACGTACGATGATTCCCAACAATTTTCCTTCTTCCACTACAGCAACAGGAGTTTGGGAATCATAAATGACGGAAAAAATATCATGCAATGCCGTATCTTTTTCCACTGTCGGAATATCCGTCCGCAAAATTTCCTGCAAATCACTGATTTGGTTCTTGATAGCATTTGACGCATCATCGGCTGTCACATAGCCGTGCAAATGCCGTTTGTTGTCGGTGATCAAAATGCTGGAAATCCCTTCTTCCCGCATCCTTTCCAACGCTACCCGCGGGCCGTGTTTTCCGATTTGGATCGTTTCCGGACGCTTCATGATATGTTGGGCTGTCAATACTTTCGACTTATCGATGTCTTCAACGAATTTTTCCACATAATCGTTGGCCGGGTTGACGAGGATTTCTTCAGGAGTTCCGATTTGCACGATATTCCCGTCACGCATAAGGGCAATCCGATCCCCGAGACGTAAAGCTTCATCCAAATCATGGGTAATGAAGATGATCGTCTTTTTCATTTTTGATTGCAGTTGGATAAGTTCATCTTGCATTTCTTTTCTGATGAGGGGATCAAGCGCGGAAAATGCTTCGTCCATGAGCAGTACTTTCGGGTCATTTGTCAGTGCTCGCGCCAAACCGACGCGTTGTTGCATCCCACCGGATAACTGGGCTGGTTTTTGATCCATATAATCGCCAAGGCCAACAAGCTGTAATGCTTTTTTCGCACGTTCGATCCTTTCCTCTTTGTCGACTTTCTGGATTTCCAGACCGAAGGCGGCGTTTTCCAAGACACTTCGATGTGGGAACAGACCGAACTTCTGAAAGACCATACTGAGTTTTTTCCTTCTGACCTCCCGAAGTTCCTGTTTGTTCATGGCGGACAAATCTTCTCCATCAATGTAGACACTTCCTTCAGTCGGCTCGATCAAGCGGTTGATGAGCCGCACAAGGGTCGATTTTCCACTTCCGGAAAGTCCCATTATGACAAAGATTTCCCCTTCTTCTACGGTGAAGCTTGCCCGGTTCACTCCGACGGTGGCCCCGGTTTCTTTGAGGATTTCTTCCTTGTTTTTACCTTCCTCTAATAGATGTAATGCTAGTTGTGAATTCTTTCCAAATACTTTCGTCAAATTTTCTACTTCAATAATCGGCATTCTTTCACCTCTTTACTTTCTTACTCGCCGATACATTTTTAGCCGATTGTGTAAAAACGCATGGTGGAAAATGAACTACTTTACAACTATACGTGTTTCGGCCTTTTTTCACAAATGGGCTGAGTCGTTGTTTAACTTGATTTGAATGCAAAGAATGTTCTTGATGAAACATATACCCGTTTTTTGGCTCATTTCTCCACTTTCCTTTAAAATGCTTCAAGTTTTTCGGTTTTTGCTAGGTGTAGTATGCCCTTAAGATGGATTTTTAACGAGTTGTTTTGATGGAACCCATTTGGAGTGTAGTAAAGCGTCTATTGTCAGTTTCTTTAAAAAATGAACGGAATGGCATAAATCAAAAAACAGACGGGATTTCTAGGAAGGATCGTATAGAGCAACATGTACAAATAGTGGTTTTTTCTGAGGATTTTTGTATGATTAGGATAGAGAAGGAGGAAACAACATGGAGACAACAAAAATTGAAAACACAAGAACAGCCGAATACGACATCGATGACATCTTTTTAGAACGTTGGTCGCCGCGTTCATTTTCTGAAAAAGAGGTGCCGGAAGAGACGTTGATGGCATTATTTGAAGCGGCGCATTGGGCACCATCCGCTTTTAACTTCCAACCTTGGCGATTCATCGTCGCAAAAACGGAAGAAGAAAGGGAGTTGTTTTATACATTCATCAATGAAGGAAATAAAAAATGGTGTATACGTGCACCTGTCCTTACATTAATCCTTTCCAAAAAAATGAAGGATGGAAAGCTGGTCCATTCCCATTCCTTCGACACCGGTGCTGCTTGGGCGTTTCTTGCACTGCAGGCAGTGGAAAAAGGGTTGGTCACCCATCCGATGACAGGCTTCGATTTTGGAAAAGCGAGAGAGGTATTGGAAATTCCGGAAGAGTATCATATTGAAGCGTTGGTGGCAATTGGCTACCAGGATGAAAAAGAGAAACTGCCTGAAGA
>CALKWU010000067.1 GCA_938004015.1 uncultured Oceanobacillus sp. | reverse complement strand
TTGTTCGGATTATACATTATGCATTGAGTTTTGTTCCAGCCCCGCTTTTTATTTGTTTTCAATAAATTTCCGTTGACGGCGCTTTCAAAAATCTTCTACAAATCTATTGACTGAATGGTCATTCATAGTTAAAGTAGTATTAAAGAATTTTTTAAAAATAGTGCCACATATCAAATAATCGCACAACTCGTTCTGCTTCGGAACAACTTTTTTCACCGCCGTTTGTAATCGCTGTCATTCAGTCAAATAAAGGGGGAACTACAAATGGATACATTTCTCATCATCAACTGGATTGCATTTCTCGCCGTAACGGTTTATGGCGTTTACTTGTTTGCGAAAGTGCTCGCTGCGAGAATGGCTTACATCAAGCTGGGGAAAAAGTCCGAGTTTGATGGTGAAGTGAAAATGCGTTTGAAACGCGTTTTACATATCGTTTTCGGGCAATCCAAACTATTGAAGGATAAAAAATCCGGTATAATCCACGTCATGTTGTTTTACGGTTTCATCCTCGTTCAATTCGGTGCGATTGATATGTTCATCAAAGGGCTGTCACCGGGGAACCATTTGCCTTTCGGTCCGCTTTATCCGGGATTCGTCTTTTTCCAAGAGCTCGTCACTTTGATGGTGCTCGTAGCGGTCGCTTGGGCATTTTACCGCCGCTATTTGGAAAAACTCGTCCGACTGAAGCGTGACTTCATGGCAAGTCTCGTCCTCATTTTCATCGGGACGCTCATGCTTTCCGTCTTGTTCGGTAACGGCATGCTCATACTTTGGGAAGGAAGGGAAGCCGTTTGGACCGAGCCGGTCGCTAGCGTGATTGCCACCATTTTTGGTTTTCTCAGTCCGCAAGCGGCGATGGTTTTGTTCTACATCGCCTGGTGGATCCATACGGTGACGATTCTCGTGTTTTTAGTGTATATCCCGCAATCCAAGCATTTCCACTTGATTGCTGCGCCGATCAACGTGTTTTTGAGTAAAAAAGTGCCAGGCAAACTCGAAACGTTGGATTTTGAGTTTGATGAAGACGATGATGAAGAAGAGATTTCTTTCGGGGTTGGGAAGATCGAGGATTTCCAGCAATATCAGATGATCGATTTTTACGCCTGTGTCGAGTGCGGGCGTTGTACCGATGTTTGTCCGGCGGCCGGCACCGGTAAGATGCTCTCACCGATGGATATCATGTTGAAACTCCGGGATCACTTGACGGAAAAAGGGGCAGCAGTGACCGGAAAAACACCTTGGGTGCCAAGCTACGTATTTGCTGGTGAAGGTGGTGCCAGTGGTGAAGCGGCTGCGACGATTCAAGACATCAGTGTGGCCGGCGATGTCATTACAGAGGAAGAACTTTTCGCTTGTACGACTTGCCGCAACTGTGAAGAAGCCTGTCCGGTCATGAATGAACATGTGGGGACAATCATCGATTTGCGCCGCTATCTCGTCATGACGGAAGGAAGAATGGACTCAGAAATGCAACGTGCAGTCCAAAACATCGAGCGCCAAGGCAACCCTTGGGGGTTGTCGAAAAAAGACCGCATCAAATGGCGTGAACAAGACGAGTCCGTCTACATTCCGACAGTGAAAGAACTGCAAAAAGAAGGTAAAGACTTTGAATACTTATTCTGGGTCAGTTCCATGGGTGCCTATGACAGCCGCAGCCAAAAAATCGCTCTAGCCTTTGCGAAACTCATGAACAAAGCAGGAGTAAGCTTTGCGATTTTAGGGAACACCGAAGCGAACTCCGGAGATACGGCACGTCGGATTGGAAATGAATTCCTTTTCCAGGAAATCGCCGAGAAAAACATCAAGCGGTTTGAAAAATACGGGGTCAAGAAAATCGTGACGATCGACCCGCATGCCTATAATATTTTCAAAAATGAATATCCGGATTTCGGTTTTGAAGCGGAAGTTTACCACCATACCCAATTGCTCTATGATCTGGTGAAAAGCGGAAAACTCGTGCCAAAAGGCCGCATCGTCGAACGCTTGACGTACCATGATTCTTGCTATCTCGGTAGATACAACGGCGTATATGACCCGCCACGTGAAATCTTAAAAGCGATTCCGGGATTGGAGCTCGTGGAAATGGTCCGTACACGGGAAAACGCCATGTGCTGTGGGGCAGGGGGCGGCTTGATGTGGGCGGAAGAAACGACCGGCAACCGCATCAACGTGGCTCGGACAGAACAGGCATTGGCCGTCAATCCGTCGATGATTTCCACTGGCTGTCCGTACTGCTTGACGATGCTCAGCGACGGAACGAAAGCGAAAGAAGTCGAGCAAGACATCAGTACAATGGACGTGGCAGAAATTCTCGCCATCTCCGTATTCGCCGACGAAGAAGCGAAATCTGCTTAACAGTGGATGAAGAAAGAGGTACAATGATGCCTCTTTCTTTAAACCATCTACATTGAGCGAGCGTTCAATCATGATCCCATATTTTACGCTTTGTCAAAGTCATCGTTGATTTTTTGTAAAATGAGCGGAAGAAATAGACGGAGACTCCAGCGAAAACAGCACGAGCCGAAGACCCCGCAGGGCGCCAGCCCGAGGAGGCTGAGGCTGTGCCCGCGGAAAGCGAAGTCTATTTCTGCAGCGAATTTGTTCTACTAACGACCAACATTAAACTTTAACAGAGCCAATATTTTTTAAATATCAATAGGGAGGAAGTATACGTGAGAAAAACGGTCATCGTATCCGGGGCAAGAACCCCATTCGGAAAATTCGGAGGAGCATTGAAACATTTCCAAGCATCCGATCTCGGAGGAACCGTCATCAAAGAAGCGGTGAAACGGGCCGGAATCGAAGGAGAAGAGGTTGATGAAGTCATCATGGGTACCGTCCTGCAAGGGGGGCAAGGACAAATCCCTTCCCGCCAAGCCGCAAGAAAAGCCGGTTTGCCTTGGGAAGTGAAGACAGAAACGATCAATAAAGTATGCGCATCCGGACTGCGTGCGGTCACCCTGGCTGACCAACTCATCCGCCTCGGGGAAGAAGACATCATCGTAGCCGGTGGGATGGAAAGCATGAGCAACGCCCCCTATGCCTTGAAAGACGCCCGCTGGGGACATCGGATGGGGAATCGGGAAGTGGTTGACTTGATGATCCACGATGGACTTACCTGTTCATTTGAAGGCGTCCATATGGGCAATTACGGAAACCTTACAGCGGAAAATTTCAATGTCAGCCGCAAATCCCAAGACGAATGGGCATATCGCAGCCATAAACGTGCCATTGAAGCGATTGAAACCGGAAAATTCAAAGAGGAAATCGTCCCATTGGAAGTCCCACAACGGAAAGGCGATCCGATCATCGTCGATACGGATGAAGCGCCACGGAAAGATACGAGTCTGGAAAAACTGGCGAAATTGCGTCCGGCTTTTGATCCCGATGGGACGATTACAGCCGGAAACGCTCCGGGCGTGAATGACGGGGCCTGTGCTTTCGTCGTCATGGGTGATGACAAAGCGGAAGAACTGGGCAAAACACCACTGGCGACGATTTTAGGGCATGCCGAGGTTGCCGTCGAAGCGAAGGATTTTCCACAAACACCAGGGCTTGTCATCAATAAATTGCTGGAAAAAACCGGCTACTCGAAGGACGATATCGACTTGTTTGAAATCAACGAAGCTTTTGCCGTCGTTTCTTTGGCAAGTGGAGAAATCGCCGGCATCGATATGGAAAAAGTGAACGTCAACGGGGGTGCGGTCGCTCTCGGTCATCCGATCGGCGCAAGCGGTGCCCGGATCATTTTGACGTTGATCCATGAATTGAAACGACGTGGCGGTGGCCTCGGTGTGGCGGCGATTTGCAGCGGTGGTGGTCAAGGAGATGCGGTTTTGATCGACGTGAAATAATCAATGGAACGGAATGAAGGGGGAATCTAGCATGACGATCAAGAAAGTGATGGTCATCGGAGCGGGACAAATGGGTTCAGGCATCGCCCAAGTCAATGCTCAAGCGGGTTTTGATGTGCTTTTATATGATGCGAATGAAAACGCCTTGGAAAAAGGGGTGCAAACCATTGAAAAATTGCTCACCCGTAGTGTGGAAAAAGAGAGAATCACCGCAGCAGAAAAAGATGCCACTCTTGGACGGCTGAAACCGGTGGATTCCTTGGAAACTGCAAAAGATTGCGACCTCGTCATTGAAGCGGTCGTGGAAAATATGGAAGTGAAAAAAGACGTGTTCCAAAAACTCGACAACATCACATCGGAGCATACGATATTAGCAACGAACACGTCATCCTTGCCGATCACGGAAATCGCAGCTGTCACGAATCGGCCGGAAAAAGTGATCGGTATGCATTTCATGAATCCGGTACCGGTGATGAAGCTCGTCGAAGTGATCCGTGGCATCCAAACGAGCGATGAAACGTATGAAACGGTGAAAACGATGGCGGAAGAATTAGGGAAAACTCCGGTGGAAGTGAATGATTTTCCGGGATTTGCTTCCAACCGCATCCTCATGCCGATGATCAATGAGGCGATTTACGCCGTTTATGAAGGTGTCGCTTCACCGGAAGATATCGATACGGTCATGAAACTCGGTATGAACCATCCGATGGGGCCGCTCCAACTGGCTGATTTCATCGGTTTGGACACTTGCCTCTACATTATGGAAGTGCTCTATGAAGGCTTCGGCGACAGCAAATACCGACCATGCCCGCTTCTTAAAAAATATGTGAGCGCAGGCTGGCTAGGGAAAAAATCAGGCCGCGGCTTTTACGTATACGACTGAATAAATTGGGACAAACGGGACTGTCCCTGTTTGTCCCACTCTTAGGGGGTTATTGGAATGGATCTGAGGTTTACTGAAGAACAGGAAATGATGCGCAACATGGTCCAGGACTTTGCCCGGGAAGAAATTGCGCCTGAAGTCGAGCGGATGGAAAAAGAGGATCGTTTTCCACGGGAGATCATCCATAAAATGGGGGAGCTCGGTCTGATGGGGATTCCGATTCCCGAAGAATATGGTGGAAGCGGCATGGATTTCACATCCTACATCATCGCCATCCATGAAATTTCCAAGGTCAGTGCTGCAGTCGGCGTTATTTTATCTGTCCATACATCAGTCGGCACGAATCCGATTTTGCGGTTCGGTACGGAGGAACAAAAGAAAAAGTACATTCCGAAACTGGCCAGCGGAAAATATGTCGGTGCTTTTGCTTTGACGGAACCAGGAGCCGGTTCTGATGCCGCCAATGTAAAAACGACGGCAAAATTGAAAGACGACCATTACATTTTGAATGGATCAAAAATCTTCATCACGAATGGAACCGATGCCGACACATTTATCACCTTCGCTCGTACCGGTGAAGGGAAAGAAGGAATCAGCGCCTTCATCGTCGAGAGGGAGACCCCCGGATTTTCCATCGGGAAAGTGGAGGAAAAAATGGGGTTGCATGGCACGGGGACGGTGACATTAAGTTTCGACAACTGTCAAGTGCCGAAAGAACAGCTTCTTGGTGAAGAAGGGGAAGGTTTTAAAATCGCCATGGCAAACTTGAATGTCGGCCGCATCGGCATCGGCGCCCAGTCGCTCGGAGTTGCTGAAGCGGCTCTCGAACATGCGATACATTATGCGAAAGAAAGGGAACAATTCGGAAAGCCGATCGCCCATAACCAAGGGATTTCCTTCAAATTGGCCGATATGGCGACGGAAATTGAAGCGGCAAAACTGTTGGTCTACTATGCTGTTGATTTAGCTGAAAAAAAACTGCCGCTAAGTCAAGCGGCATCGATGGCAAAAATGTTCGCCTCCGACACCGCGATGAAAACGGCGATTGAAGCCGTGCAAATTTTCGGTGGATACGGCTATACGGAAGATTATCCGGTGGAACGGTTCTTCCGGGAAGCGAAAGTGACGCAAATTTATGAAGGTACAAACGAAATCCAGCGCATCGTCATTGCGAAAAACCTATTGGACTAGGGGGAAAAACAAATGAATTTTCAATTGACCGAAGAACAGGAAATGCTGCGGAAAATGGTCCGTGAGTTTGCGGAAAATGAAGTGGAACCGACCGCCCGGGAGCGGGACGAAGAAGAACGGTTCGACCGAGAAATTTTCGATCAAATGGCTGAACTCGGACTGACCGGGATTCCATGGCCGGAAGAATACGGTGGAATCGGCTCGGATTTCATCAGCTATTGCATCGCAGTGGAAGAATTGTCCAGAGTCTGTGCATCCACCGGTGTCACATTATCTGCCCATTTGTCCCTTGCCAGCTGGCCGATTTTTGCCTATGGGACAGAGGAACAAAAGAAAAACTATCTTAAACGCTTGGCAACGGGAGAAGCTCTCGGTGCCTTTGCCTTATCCGAACCGGGTGCAGGCAGTGATGTGGCCGCGATGAAGACGACGGCGGAAAAAGACGGTGACCATTACGTCATAAACGGCTCGAAATCTTGGATTACGAACGGCGGCGAGGCCGATATTTACGTCGTTTTCGCCAAAACCGATCCCGAAGCACGTCATCGCGGCATCAGTGCTTTCATCATCGAAAAAGGCACGGAAGGATTTTCTTTCGGTAAAAAAGAGAAAAAACTCGGGATCCGCTCGTCTCCTACGACGGAACTGATTTTTGAAAACTGCCGCATCCCTAAAGAAAACTTGCTCGGGGAAGAAGGGGAAGGGTTCAAAATCGCCATGCGGACCTTGGATGGCGGCCGGAACGGAATCGCCGCCCAAGCTGTCGGAATCGCTCAAGGAGCACTCGATGCAGCCATCAGCTATGCGAAAGAACGGGAACAGTTCGGCAAACCGATCGCCCATAACCAAGCGATTTCCTTCAAATTGGCGGATATGGCGACGGAAATCGAAGCTGCGCGTCTGTTGACGTATCAAGCGGCTTGGCTCGAGTCGAACGGCAAGCCGTACGGGACACAGTCGGCGATGAGCAAATTGTACGCCGGCGATGTGGCGATGCGGGTCACCGTAGAAGCGGTGCAAATTTTCGGAGGATACGGTTATACGAAAGATTACCCGGTGGAACGCTACATGCGGGATGCGAAAATTACGCAAATTTACGAAGGCACCCAAGAAGTGCAACGCCTCGTCATCGGCCGCGCCCTCACAAAATAGCGGGTCATCAGGGGACAGTCCCCGTATGACCCACTGGGACAAACAGGGACTGTCCCTTCTTGTCCCAAAACAGGAAAGGAAGAACTAGATGCAGGAATTAGTGGAACGGATGAAACAAAAGGATATCCGCGCCCTTGCCCGTGCGATCACGATCGTGGAAAACGATCATCCGGATAAGCTTGAACTGATGAGCGCCGTGTTCCGCGAACGGAAAAACGCCCATTACGTCGGACTGACCGGCTCACCAGGCGCAGGAAAAAGTTCGCTCGTCAACCGGCTGATTGCAGAAATTCGGAATGAGGGGAAAACCGTTGCCGTCATTGCTGTCGACCCGACCAGTCCGTTCAGTGGCGGGGCGTTGTTAGGTGACCGGGTCCGGATGAACGAACATTTTGAAGACGAAGGGGTGTTCATCCGCAGCATGGCGACCCGAGGGAGTTTAGGCGGGCTTGCCCGTGCGACGAAAGATGTCGTGCGGGTTTGCGACGCATACGGTTTTGATGTCGTCATCGTGGAAACCGTCGGCGTCGGCCAGTCCGAACTCGATATTATGAAAATCGCCGATACGACCGCTGTCGTCCTCACGCCGAACAGCGGTGATGTGATGCAAGTGTTCAAAGCCGGCATCATGGAAATCGCCGACTTATATGTCATCAACAAGGCGGATCTTCCAGGCTTCGGTAAATTGCGAGCTTTGCTGAAAGAGTTGGTGCACATCACTGCAGCCGAAGATCGGGAAACGCCGATCGTCAAAACGATTACGACGGAAAACAAAGGGATCAATAAATTGTGGGAGAAGATCAAAGAACATCATGAATATCTATATACAACCACTGCGGGGAAAAAGAAACGGTTGATGCAGCAAGAATTCGAAGTGTATGAACTTATCCGGGAAGAAATTTGGCGGGATGTAAAGGAATTCATCGAGAAAAGAAAACCATTTCAGCCGTTCGAAGTGGACAGCGACCCGTATCAACTCGCCAAAGACTGGTATGCCAAGTGGAAAAAGGAAGGTGGTTTGATGGAAGATGGATAAAAGCCGGATCGTTTCCTCCGTGAAAGATGAGGATCTCATCAAAAAACGCCGTAATCAAATGATCCAAGGAGCGATGCGTCTCTTTAAGGAAAAAGGATTCCACCGGACGACGACCCGGGAAATCGCCCAGGAATCCGGCTTCAGCATCGGCACCCTTTACGAATACATCCGGACGAAAGAAGATGTGCTTTTTCTCGTATGCGACTATATTTACGACGGGGTGCGCGAACGTCTTGAATCCGCATTGCAAGTCGAATCTCCATCAAAAGAACGTGTCGAAGCGATCATTCGCTCATACTACGAACTGATGGATGATATGCAAGAAGAGATCCTCCTCCTTTACCAGGAAATCAAAGGACTCAACAAAGAAACGCGGAAATACGTCCTCCAAAAAGAAAAAGATATGGTGGGGATGTTGGAAGACCTCATTTTGGCAAGTTATCCGGGAATGACCGAAGCGGAAGCGAAAGTCGTAGCCAACAATATCTTCGTCCAAGGTCATATGTGGGGATTCCGCAGATGGCTTTTGCAACAGCATTTCACCATCGAGGAATACACGGAAATCCAAATCCGCCTCAACCTTCATGGATTGTTGCATCAGAGTAACGTGGAATGACGGGGATTATCCGTATTCATAAATGAGAAGTCAGTAGAGTCTAGGGGCAAGCAAGTCGAAAAATGACAAAAGGAAGGAGAAAGATCATGCAACAAGTAGAGGTTTACAAGCCAAAGAATCCTGTTCGGTTCGTTACGGCATCCAGCTTGTTTGACGGTCATGACGCATCGATCAACATCATGCGCCGGATCATGCAGGCGACCGGAGCGGAAGTGATTCATCTCGGTCATAACCGTTCGGTGGAAGAAATCGTTTTTGCCGCCATCCAGGAAGATGTCCAAGGCATTGCCGTTTCTTCTTATCAAGGCGGGCACATGGAATTTTTCAAGTATATCGTCGATTTGTTGAAAGAAAAAAATGCGGATCATATTAAAGTGTTCGGGGGCGGGGGAGGGACGATCATCCCTCGAGAAATCAAAGAACTCCACGAATATGGCGTCGATTGGATCTTCTCCCCTGAAGACGGCAGAAAAATGGGGCTTCAAGGAATGATCAATCGGGTCATCGAGATCAGCGATTTCATGCCGCCGATCGACATCGAAAAAGATAAAGAACGTCTTTATAACAGTGAGCGGGATGCGATTGCCAAGTTCATCACATATATGGAAAATACATCCGATGAATCTGAAGAAAAGCAAGCACTTCTCGAAGAATTCCGGGAAAAAGCGAATAAAAATCTTCCGGTGCTCGGAATCACCGGAACGGGCGGTGCCGGAAAAAGTTCCCTTACCGACGAACTGATCCGTCGTTTCTTGAATGAAATTCCGGACAAAAAAATTGCCGTCATTTCCATCGATCCGACGAAACGGAAAACGGGCGGTGCTTTACTCGGCGACCGGATCCGGATGAATGCGATTTTCAGTGATCGGGTGTATATGCGTTCGTTGGCGACGAGGGATTCGCGCGATGAATTGTCGCAAGCGATCAATGATGTGCTCGACGTCTTACGGGCGACAGATTTCGATTTTGTCATCGTCGAAACAAGTGGAATCGGTCAAGGAGATGCGGCCATCACCGACGTCACCGACCTTTCCATGTACGTCATGACGGCAGAATTCGGGGCACCGACACAGCTTGAAAAAATCGACATGATCGATTACGCCGACTTCATCGTCATCAATAAATTCGAACAACGAGGCGCAGAAGACGCGCTTGATCAAGTGCGGAAACAATATGAACGGAGCCGCATGCTGTTCGGTGAAGACAAGACGAAATTCCCGATTTTCGGAACGATTGCCAGTCAGTTCAACGATCAGGGCACAAACTCCTTATTTGCCGCGATCATCGACACATTGAACGAGCGTTACGGCTGGAATGAACGAGTGGATTTCGAACGGAATGTCCATTCGGTGAAACAAAATCAAATCATTTCCAGCGATCGTCGCCACTACTTGCGGGAAATCGCCGACATCGTCCGCAACTACAATAAAAAAGTGGAAGATCAAAGCAACATTGCGAGCAAACTTTATCAACTCCACGGCACATTGGAAATCGTGGAAGATGAGGAAGTGAAAGAGCTCCTCGAGCAAACGATCCGTGAATATGAAAAGAAGCTTGACCCTGAGTCGAAAAAACTGCTCGAATCGTGGGATGAAACGAAGGAAAATTATGACCAGGATACGATGACGTTCAAAGTCCGTGACCGGGAAATCGTCACGGAAATCAAAACCGAATCTTTATCCGGTTTGAAAATCCCGAAAGTCGCATTTCCGAAATATAAAGATTGGGGCGAGCGTCTCCGCTGGTTGATGAAGGAAAACGTTCCGGGCCGTTTCCCATTCACGGCAGGTGTGTTCCCGTTCAAACGTCAAGGGGAAGATCCGACGCGGCAATTCGCCGGGGAAGGCACACCGGAGCGGACGAACCGAAGATTCCATTATTTGTCCAAAGATTCAAAAGCGAAACGTCTCTCCACTGCTTTTGATTCCGTTACATTGTACGGGGAAGACCCGGCAGAGCGCCCGGACATTTACGGAAAAGTCGGGGAAAGCGGCGTCAGCGTCTGCACCCTCGACGATATGAAAAAATTGTACAAAGGCTTTGATTTGACGGAACCACTCACTTCCGTTTCCATGACGATCAACGGGCCGGCGCCGATCATTTTGGCGATGTATTTCAATACAGCGATCGACCAGCAAGTCGAGAAGTTCACTGAGGAGCATGGCCGTGAACCGACGGAAGAAGAATATGAACAGATTAAGCGAGAGACGATTTCCGTCATCCGTGGCACAGTCCAAGCCGATATTTTGAAAGAAGACCAAGGGCAAAACACATGTATTTTCTCAACGGAATTTGCTCTCCGCATGATGGGGGACATCCAAGAATATTTCATTGAGAATGATGTACGCAATTATTATTCTGTTTCCATATCCGGCTATCATATCGCCGAAGCAGGAGCAAACCCAATTACGCAACTTGCCTTCACGCTCGCTAACGGTTTCACCTATGTGGAGTACTATTTGAGCCGCGGCATGGACGTGAATAAATTCGCCCGGAATCTATCATTCTTCTTTTCCAACGGACTCGATCCGGAATACACCGTCATCGGACGTGTCGCCCGCCGCATTTGGGCGATCGTCATGAAGGAAAAATACGGTGCGGATGAACGGAGCCAGAAATTGAAATATCATATCCAAACATCCGGTCGTTCCTTGCACGCTCAAGAAATCGACTTCAACGACATCCGGACGACACTACAGGCGCTGCTCGCGATCCTTGACAATACGAACTCGCTGCACACGAATGCATATGATGAAGCGATCACGACACCGACGGAAGAATCTGTCCGCCGGGCTATGGCCATCCAACTCATCATCAATAAAGAGTTCGGCTTGACGAAAAATGAAAACGCTTTGCAAGGTTCGTTCATCGTGGAAGAATTGACCGACTTGGTGGAAGAAGCGGTTTTAAGGGAGTTCGAACGCATCAATGACCGCGGTGGTGTCCTCGGTGCGATGGAACGTCAATATCAACGGAGTAAAATCCAAGAAGAATCTCTTTATTACGAGCGGAAAAAACATTCCGGCGAACTGCCGATTATCGGGGTGAACACGTATTTGAATCCGAACCAGGCGATCGAAGAGGAAATCGATTCGTTGGAGCTTGCCCGGGCAACCGAAGAAGAAAAACAACATCAAATCAAAGAGTTACGCAAGTTCCAAGAGAAACATAAAGACAAGGCGGAAGCGGCCCTCAAACGGTTGAAAGAGGTCGCCGTCTCAGGCGGAAACATTTTCGAGGAACTGCTGGAAACAGTGAAAGTCGCAAGTCTCGGCCAAATCACCCAAGCGTTATACGAAGTCGGCGGCCAATACCGAAGAAATATGTGAGGGAAGAATATCACGTGCAGTCCGGTGCAAGCTGAGAATGGCTTCGAGCTAGTGGGGTGGCTTCACTTTCTGCACATTGTCTTGTACGGAATATGAGTGATGATGGGATTTTTTGCAAAAAATGGTTGAGAAACACTTCGGGAAGTGGCTGGTAGCTTTTCAAAGGCTACCAGCTGATTCTGTTTGGTTGAAAACTTGTGTGCGTTTTTTTGTACTTGATTATGAGCAAATAGATGATTGACAAGCGCTTTTCCAAAGTAACGAGCGGAGAACACTATGGGTCGAGTAAGTCGCCAACTATCAAATTTTGTCGAACATTCTTCCAAATACGTTAAAA
This sequence comes from uncultured Oceanobacillus sp., assembly GCA_938004015.1. Classification (GTDB taxonomy): domain Bacteria; phylum Bacillota; class Bacilli; order Bacillales; family Amphibacillaceae; genus Oceanobacillus. The sequence goes on along the minus strand of CALKWU010000067.1, from coordinate 3,354 downwards.
TGAATTTTGTTAATAATTTGATAAATGGAACAATAAGACACGTATTGTTACTTTTTATAAAAATGGGAGACTTTCTAAATTATTAATTATGAGCTGTTTCTTGTTACTTGGTTTCAATTCAAGCTTCAGTTTTCCATTTCGTCGACCATTTCTTTTTAGGATAACTCTAGCATAAACAGCATTTTCTTGTATATAATGAGAGGTATGTTTAAACTAATATTACAGATTGTATTCTTCTGGGAAGAAGACAGTGTGGACAGGGCTTGCAGCATTTCTTAATCATATAAGATTGATATGAAATGTTCCATCAATATAGTAAGGGAGTGCGTGTACGTGAGTTTAGAAAATTTCAGCCAGGAAGAATTAAAAACCAAGTCCAAACTTGAATTGACGCGAATCATTTTGGAAGATGCCAAAAAAGCGTTAGGATTCCATGAACTTTTTGAGAAAATTGCTGAAATCAAAGGCTTTACGAAAAAGGAAAAAGAAGAAATCATCGCCCAATATTATACGGAATTGAATGTGGATGGCCGTTTCATCACCTTAGGAGCCAACGTTTGGGGCTTGAAAAAATGGTATCCGGTCGATCAAATCGATGAACCTGTGACTTCCGCACCGAAAAAACGCAAAGGTAAATCAGAGGATATAGATGATGACTTCGATTACGAAGAAGATATTGAAGTGGCAGAACTTGGTGAAGAAGAAGAGTTGGTAGAGGAAGAAGACTTGGACGACGAAGAAAATTACGATGATTTGGCTGACGATCTCGATGATGACGTCCTTGATGTCGATATCGATCTCGACGAAGAGGACGAAAATATCTGAGAGTTCTCTTGACTTTTTTTCGAACAATAGTAAAATTTTACTTGGGCTCCTTAAACACAAAGAAAAGGCGTTTTCCCAAAAAATCTTGGGAAGGCGCTTTTATTATTGTATAAGGAAATTACGGTTTTCCCGCTTGTGGCCGGCCCTTTCGAGGGTTTCGGCAATCAGGGGATCCATTTTTCAGCGGAGTCACCAAAAAAGAAGTTAGATATGTTTGTCTTCGGGCAACATAAATATAGAAACTAAGGAAAGAAAGAGGGAAATCAGTGACTAAATATATTTTTGTTACAGGCGGAGTCGTATCATCACTCGGAAAAGGCATTACAGCAGCCTCGCTCGGCCGCTTGCTCAAAAACCGTGGATTGAGGGTCACGATTCAAAAATTCGATCCATACATCAACGTAGACCCGGGAAAAATGAGTCCCTATCAGCATGGAGAAGTGTTCGTAACGAATGACGGTGCTGAAACGGATCTGGACCTCGGCCATTATGAACGATTCATCGATATCAATTTGAACAAATACAGCAATATTACGACGGGAAAAGTGTATTCCACCGTCATCCGGAAAGAGCGGAACGGTGAATACAACGGCGGAACCGTCCAAGTCATCCCACACATCACCAACGAAATCAAAGATCAAGTTTTCCGCGCAGGCGAAGCGACGGAAGCGGATGTCGTCATCACCGAAATCGGCGGTACGGTCGGTGACATCGAATCCCTCCCGTTCCTCGAAGCGATTCGTCAAATCAAAAACGATGTCGGTAAAAACAGTGTGATGTACATCCATTGCACCCTCGTCCCTTATATTGCGGCTGCCGGTGAATTGAAAACAAAACCGACCCAGCATAGCGTGAAAGAATTGCGCTCGTTAGGGATCCAGCCGGATATCATCGTGTTACGGACGGAAGTGAGGGTGACGAAAGACCAAAAAGAAAAAATCGCCCTTTTCTGTGACATTGATGAAAAAGCGGTCATTGAAATGCCCGATGCGGATACGTTGTACCAAGTGCCGATTTCACTGCAAAACCAAAAATTGGACGATCTTGTGTTGGATCATTTCGGTTTGGACTTTCCACCAGCCGAAATGGATGAATGGAGAAAATTGCTGGAAAAAGTGCGGAATTTATCGAAAACATTCGAAATCGCCCTTGTCGGCAAATATGTCGAACTGCAAGACGCTTATTTATCCGTCGTCGAATCGTTGAAACATGCAGGATATGAATTTGATGCAGATATCGAAGTCCGCTGGATCAATTCCGAAACATTGACGGAAGAAGATTTGGAAGAAAAATTAGCGGGAGTCGATGGCATCACCGTTCCCGGAGGTTTCGGCAAACGAGGCATCGACGGCAAAATCAAAGCGATCCGTTATGCCCGCGAAAACAATATTCCTTTCCTCGGCATCGGTTTAGGCATGCAGCTTGCGGCAGTGGAATTCGCCCGTAACGTCGCCGGTCTGGAACAAGCCCATTCGACGGAAATCGACCCGGAAACCCCTCATCCGGTCGTCTCCTTATATCCTGACAAGGCAGAAGGCAACGAACGTGATAAACCGCTACGTCTTGGTGCATATCCTTGCAGATTGATCGAAGGGACAAAAGCGAGGGAAGCTTATGGCGATAAAGATTTGATTGAAGAACGTCATCGCCATCGCTACGAATTCAACAATGCATATCGCGAGCAATTGGAAGAAAAAGGACTTGTCTTTTCAGGATTGAGTCCGGACGGCAAGTTTGTGGAAATTCTCGAACTGAAAAACCATCCATGGTTCGTCGCTTGCCAATTCCATCCGGAGTTCACATCCCGACCAACCCGTGCCCAAAGCCTAATTAAAGGCTTCATTGGCGCCATCGCCAACGGAAATAAATAAAAAGTGCATCCGAGCAATCTGTTTCAAAGGAATGGCGAATTATCCTTTCGCTTGATCGAATTCGCAAAGCAGAACATTCGCCCTTTCCTATTTCCCTTTGTGGAAAAAAGAAGCAGATTCGCTCGGATTTTTTTATGTAAAAAAGCCTCCAAATGAATTGTTCTTTTATCCTGTATTGATAACCATTATAAAATAGAATATATAAAATTATGTAAAAAGACAAAAAAAGCAGGAAGTTTGGTTCATTGTGGCGAATTTAGAATGAGGGGATAAAAATTTGGAGAAAGAAAACGGAATAAGGGGGCAGAGTAAATGACAAAAGACTTGTTGGTCGTCGATGATCAACCGGGGATACTTTTGTTGCTTACAGATATTTTGACGAATGAGGGATATCACGTGACGACGGCTAGTGACGGAAAAGAAGCGCTGGAAATACTGTCCGAAAAAAAGTTCTCCTTATTGATTTTGGATTACAACTTGCCGATGGTCAATGGGATTAAAGTGTTGGAAGAAATCGGCAAAATGGCTGATCCGATACCGACGATTGTCATGAGCGGTTTGGTGGAAAAAATAGAGAACGATCTAGAAACGCTGCCACATGTGAAAAAAGTTCTGGCGAAACCATTCAATATCCAAGATATCCCCATCATCGTCAAGC
>CALKWU010000066.1 GCA_938004015.1 uncultured Oceanobacillus sp. | reverse complement strand
AACCGTTTGGGGTTATGGATATCGTTTACGAGAAGATGAGGATTGACGATGAAACTGAGATCACAATTGACGTTGGCATTCACCGCACTATTGATCGCTGTGTTGACGGTGACCGGTTATTTGATCTACTCTTTGATCTTGGATATTTTAGTCCAGGATGAACAGCGGCAATTGGAAGAAAAAGGGGAATTGCTCGTCAGCATTTTAACGCAACAGTACGGAACACCGCGGGATATCCGCGAGCTCAATCAATTTTTGAATGAACAGGAGCTTCAATTGTTTTTGTATGATCGGAATCAAGATACGGTGTTGTTTTCGACGATGCCGAACTCGGTCGTCGCTGGATTTTTCCAAGAAAATAATTTTGCGAACCAAAACCAGACGATGTGGCAACTCGGAAGCAACCGCTTTGTCACTTCGAGGATTCTGTTCAGTCCGGAATCAAGTGGCTTGGAATTGATATTGCTTACGCCGATGACGGATTTGCATGCGGTGCAACAAAACTTTTTTTCCCGGCTTTTCCTCATTTTTTTGATCGGCGCTTTGCTCGCCATTGGGCTCAGCTATTACTTGACGAATAAGTTGGTCACACCTCTCACGCTGTTGCAGCAACAATTGAAGAAAATCGAAAAGCGCCAGTTCGATGATATGGAAAGGGTGAAAGCGACAGGGGAAATTAAAGCTGTCGAACAAAGTGTGTATGAGATGGCGAATGAACTGCAACGTTACATGAAGTCGCAACAAATCTTTTTCCAAAACGCAAGCCATGAATTGAAAACACCGCTGATGACAATCCAAGGCTATGCGGAAGGGATTAAAGACGGTGTTTTCGAAGGAGAGGAAAAAGAAAAAGGCCTGAAAGTGATGGTTGCGGAAATCAAGCGATTGAAAAAAATCATCAATGAAATGATTTTGCTTGCCAAGCTCGATACGGATAAAGTGTATGAACCGACCATGTTATCCGGCAATGATTTGATTGAATCAGTCATCGACCGGATCATTCCGCTCTTGAATGAAAAAGATATCAAAGTGGATACATGGTTGGAAGATGGTATTTGGATATATGCTGACGAAGAAAAACTATTACGGGCGTTGTCGAACGTCGTCGTAAACTCCATCCGTCATGCAGAAGAAAAGATTTTGATCCGCGCATATAAAGAACAAAAAAGAACGGTGATTTCCGTTGAAGACGATGGGGAAGGCGTCAATGAAGAACTCATTCCGCATATTTTCCATCGGTTCATCAAAGGAAAAGATGGGGAAACCGGCTTAGGACTCGCTATTGCTCGGGCAATTATCGAGCAGTCAAAAGGAACGATTTCCGTCGGCCGCTCCACTTTTCTAGGAGGAGCGAAATTCACGATGACCTTCCATAATGGGTCAAAAAGGGACAGACCCTGATTGACCCATTTGGGCCAATCAGGGTCTGTCCCTGCTTGCCCCAAGTTGTGCTATAATGTTAATCTGACTTATTCCGAGGAAAAGAAAAAGAGGAGCTGTACGTTCATGCGAAGAGAAGACATACGTAATATTGCAATCATTGCTCACGTCGATCATGGGAAAACGACCTTGGTCGACCAACTGTTGAAGTATTCCGGAACTTTCAGGGAACATGAGCAAGTGCAAGATCGCGCCATGGATTCCGGGGATATTGAACGGGAACGGGGCATTACGATATTGGCGAAAAACACCGCCGTAAAATACAATGATACGACAATCAATATTCTCGATACCCCAGGTCATGCGGATTTTGGCGGTGAAGTGGAACGGATCATGAAAATGGTCGATGGGGTGGCGCTTGTCGTCGATGCCTACGAAGGCACGATGCCGCAAACCCGCTTTGTATTGAAAAAAGCATTGGAGCAAAAGTTACGCCCAATTGTCGTCTTGAATAAAATCGATCGTCCAAACGCTCGACCGGCGGAAGTCGTCGACGAAGTGCTCGATTTATTCATCGATTTAGGAGCGGATGACGATCAACTTGAATTTCCTGTCGTCTATACTTCCGCTTTGAACGGCACTTGTGGATATGAACCCGACGAGCAGGAAGAAACGATGGATCCTCTTTTCAAAACGATTTTAGAACATATCCCTGCTCCAGTGGACAACCGGGAGGAACCTTTACAATTCCAAATCGCTTTACTTGACTACAATGATTATGTCGGAAGAATCGGAATCGGTAGGATCGTAAGAGGAAAAATTCATGTGGGTCAACGTGTCGTCGTTTTGAAAAAAGATGGGACGAAAAAAGCTTTCCGCATCACCAAATTGTTCGGTTTTCTTGGCTTGAAGCGGGTGGAAGTGGAAGAGGCATACGCCGGCGATATCGTCGCTGTTTCCGGTTTGGAAGACATCAATATCGGAGAGACCGTTTGTCCGGAAGACCATCCTGAACCTTTGCCGTGGCTCCGGATTGATGAGCCGACATTGCAAATGACATTTCTGGTCAATAATAGCCCATTTGCAGGGAAAGAAGGAAAGTTCATCACCGCGAGAAAAATTGAAGAACGTTTAATGAAAGAATTGGAAACCGACGTCAGCTTGCGGGTGGAACTGACGGATTCTCCGGATGCTTGGATCGTTTCCGGCAGGGGCGAACTTCATTTATCGATTTTGATTGAAAATATGCGTCGGGAAGGTTATGAACTACAAGTGTCCAAACCGGAAGTCATCATCAAGGAAATCGATGGTGTAAAATGTGAGCCGGTGGAAAGAGTGCAAATCGACATTCCGGAAGAGTATACGGGGCCAGTTATGGAATCCCTCGGTGCCCGTAAAGGCCAGATGCTCGATATGGTCAATCACGGAAATGGCCAAGTCCGTATCGAGTTTAAAGTGCCTACCCGTGGGCTTTTAGGCTACACGACGGAATTCATGTCGCAAACGAGCGGTTATGGCATCTTGAATCACACCTTTGAAGCCTATGAGCCGGTCGCTGAAGGTCAGGTCGGCGGTAGACGTCAAGGTGTTTTGGTCGCTCTGGAAAATGGAAAAGTTTCGGCATACAGCATTTTACATCTTGAAGATCGCGGCACGATTTTCGTTGAGCCGGGAACAGAAGTGTATGCCGGGATGATTGTCGGTGAACATAACCGGGAAGAGGACTTGACGGTGAATATAACGAAGGAAAAACATTTGACCAACATTCGTTCCGCCCATAAAGAACAGACGGAGACGATGCGGAAGACACGGAAAATGTCGTTGGAAGAAGCCTTGCAATACTTGAATGACGACGAATATTGTGAAGTGACACCGGAATCCATCCGTTTAAGGAAAAAAATCCTCAATAAAACGGAACGGGAAAAAGCTGCGAAGAAAGCAAAATGATTTTAGTGAAACGAGAAAGTTGTCAAAACAGTTTGATAACTTCCTCGTTTTTTATATGATGGATGTAAAATATGTTTGACAGCAAGAAAAAAGGTGAAAGACATGGAAAACAAAATAAAAGAACTGAGGGAAGAGAAGGGATTTTCCCAAGGGAAATTGGCGGAGTTGTGCAATGTAAGCAGACAAACCATCAATGCGATTGAAAACAACAAATACGACCCAAGTTTGCAACTTGCTTTTGATCTTGCCGAAACATTAGGGGTTACGGTCGATGAATTATTTAAAAGTGGGGGAAGAAAAGCATGAAGAGAAGAAAGTTCGGTGCCATCGTTTTTGGTGTTTTAACGTTGGGTGCTATCGCCACGTCGATTTTTCGAATGATAGACGGTCGCGATGTTGGTTTTAATGAAATTGTCATGATCGCCATGTTTACGATGCTGTTTTTATCAGCACTCACTTGGGGCGGCAAAGATGAGAAAGATGGCATCTATATAGATGATGAGCTGGGCAGGAAAATCACGGAAAAAGCCGCGAAAATGAGTTACCATCTTTTGGTTGTCATAATTTTGTTTGCAGTTGCCATTGAAAAATTGGTTTATGGGACAGTAAACATTTTTTTGTTACTCGTATTGGGGATCGGCATGATCCTTTTGCCGGCAGTGGAATTTGTTGTTGCAAGAAAATACCAGTAAGTGTGGGAAATATAAAACCGTATGGGTTTTTGCCCATACGGTTTTTTACAGCTTTTGAAGCGGATCAAGCGAAGTGTATAGTGATGCGGGATGAGCAGAATGGGCTGATAAGTTTCAGTTAAAAGGATGTCGTTTTATTCTTCGCGAATATTAGTCTGTTTTTTATTTTTTTCATTCGGTATATATTTTGTAAAATAAGCAGCCAAAATCAATAAGATGAAAGCGACTCCCCATGCGGCGATACCGCTCCAATATATATCCGCCATATTGCCGATGATGATAACGATTACACTTGAAACGATGAGAATGCCGGATAAATGACGTTTCACCACGATTCCTCCAATAATCCATCTCAATATAAATCTTCTTGAAGACTTTCATCTATCTCCATTATACTATATCCCCGGCTTTCCAGTATACAACATGATTCTAAAGATTTCTTCATAATTCGTCGCATGTTTTTCTGTGGTTGAAGGGTAACAGTGGTCGAACGGCCGATTACCGAATCAAATCGCCTTTTTATCGGATAAAAATTTATATAACTTCAAGATAGGCATTGCAACGCTTTTTTGATATGATTTAAAATGGATTTAATTTTATATGATTAGGGGATATTTTATATGGAATGGAAAAATATATATCGCGGGATGATGATGGGGGCGACGGACGTCATTCCCGGCATCAGTGGTGGAACAATTGCCCTTTTACTGGGAATTTATGAAAGGCTAATCGAGGCGATCAACGGTTTTTTCAGTAGACGTTGGAAGGAACAACTGGGTTTCCTCGTACCACTTGGGATTGGCATGGTCACAGCCATTTTTTTATTTGCGAAAGTCATCGAGTGGCTGTTCGTCAATTATCCGACACCGACGATTTACTTTTTTCTCGGGTTGATTCTCGGCGTGTTGCCTTATTTATTTTATAAAGCAGATGCGAAAAACAGCTTCCGCATCAAGCATTTCATTTTTATGGGAGTCGGCATTGTTTTGATTTCCGCACTTGGATTGCTGAGTGTCGGTGAAGGTGAAATCATTACAAATTTGACGCCTTCCATGTACTTGTTTCTATTCGTTTCAGGTATCATCGGCAGCAGCGCGATGATTATTCCGGGAATCAGCGGTTCGTTCATGCTCCTTGTACTTGGAGTTTATCCGACTGTCATCTCGGCTGTCAGCAATTTGCATTTCGATATTATCATCGTGACAGGACTTGGAATCGCAATTGGTTTTATTGTGATGAGCCGCATCGTCGGTTATTTTTTACGGAATCATTATACATTGACCTTTGCGACGACGATCGGTCTAGTCATGGGAAGCGTCTTTGTCATTTTCCCTGGCTTGCCGGAATCAACAAGTCAATTTTTCGCCAGTATCATCACCTTTTTAAGCGGTCTGCTTGTAGCATATATTCTTGGACGAGTCGAGTACAAATAGTTTACAATGGAAAAATAAAAGGGAGGCAAAGGAGAATGAGCATGAAATCAATCGAAACACAGGAACAATTTGCTGAAATCATCCAAAGTGAAAAACCGGTCATCATCAAATTTTTTGCCACTTGGTGCCCGGACTGTAAAGTGTTCGATATGTTTTCCAATCAAGTCATTTCCAAGTTCGCCGATTATGATTGGTATGAAGTGAATATCGAGCAAATCGACGGAATCGCACAAAAATATGATGTCATGGGAATTCCGAGTGTCCTCATTTTCCAAAATGGTGAAAAAATCGCTCATCAACACAGTGCTTACACGAAGACACCGGAAGAAGTCACTGCCTTTTTACAAAAACAGTTGGCGTGAAAACGTGAAAAAAGCTGGAACAACCTCTTGCAAAAAAGGTGTTCCAGCTTTTTTTAACGGTTAACGGCTTCTTGCCGGTGGATTGTTGACCGTTCCGATAAAGATAATCGCCCCAGTTGCTTCATCTTTGATGACGAGATGGAATGGTCGATCCATTTCCATGATGAAAGGGCCGTCTATTGGAGCGGAAGTGATCTGCATTTCCATGGACGTCGCACCGGCTGCTACGGTACCTTCTTCGTCGACAAGCAAGAACGTTTTTTGTTTCACTTCACTGATGAATACGTCATCTCTTCCTTCAACCATATTGGAAAAGTCGGCATATGCTTCGTCAAAGGCCGTCTCCATACCAAGGGCTTCGAGATAATTGTTGAGTGTCGCTTCGTACTTCAGTTCAAAGGCCGGTAAATAAATTTCACCTTCCGCTTCCTGGAAATCCCCTTGCCAATTGCTCCAGTTTTCCCAGGTAAAACTCTCGGTAAAATCTTCATTCCCTTCTTCCGGTAAAAAGATTTGCATGCTCAAATCCCCTTCACCATAAGGCAAAACGACTGCTTGAAAATCATTGGTCTCGAAATAAGGGAGTTCTTCCTTTAAATTCATCATTTCCACTTTTTTCGTTGAACCATCCGGAAGCTGAAATTCATCCATGGAGGTCAAGTCCGGGTCGAATGGATATTGCCAATCTGCATCGAGATAAATGGCGTTGATTAAAAAGGCGACGACGTCTTCAGGAAGCGGCGGCTCGACGATATCTTCAATCCTTCCTTCCGTTTGTTTATTGACCCAGTCGTTGATCGTATCCGGTGTCGCATCAGCCAATATATCCACTTCTTGCACTTCCGCTTCATAATGATTCGTCAATGCCTCTTCAAAATCCGCTTGAAAGGCAAAATGATCATTAAGCCATAGCGAATTTGCCAAATGCAGCTCTGCTCCGTCCCTTTCAGTCGTCAATTGTTGGTGAAAGGTTTCATTGGCAGCATTCAAAAGTTCCACATCAGTAAAACCGAGAAGTGATTCCATTTCCTCCTTCGTTTCTCCATCAGCCCCGTTATAGGCAAGCGACAGAGCGATGTAGAGACTCACCGGGGAGAGAAAAACATTTTCGTCCGCACCTGTCATTGTTCTTTCGAGTAAATCAAACGCCAATTCGTTATTCGCTTCCACTAATGTTGGAATTTCCGGATGTTCTTCAACGTTCTCTCCATCGGGAGCTGTATCCCGATCGTCTATCGATGTGCCGCAAGCAGAAAGCATCATTCCGAATAGTAAGAATAGGCCACTCCATTTCCACATGTCCATCCCATCCTTTGTAGGCATTGTTTCTTTACTCGATTAGTCGCCAAAGGAAGGGGAAAGTTTCATTTCCCGTCATCTATAAAAAATTCAAGCTGGTGATGGAATTCCAAAGCACCGTTTTCAAGTTGAATTTTCCGATTTTCTCCGGTCAAACCGAACGTTTTATCATAATCTTTGATTCGTCCGGGAACTCGTACTGTATGCAATGTCTGTTCATTAATATCTTTTTCATGAGCCGGCAGGTTGATGCCGTTTTGCCATTCGATCAAGAAAGGAAGTGTGTCTCCTTCGGGAAACAGCATGTTCCAAGAAAGGACGGAACCATCTGTTCGTTTTCGTTCTCCTGGAAACGGGCCGTGGTGGATGATGTTGTTTTCCCGGAAATATTTCAAATGTCCGGCCATGTCCGATGTACGTAATGCATAGGTCAGCAATCCATCTTTTCCTTCATCTAAAAAAGATACAGTCCTTTTGATGAGTGGATTATCACTTTTTCTTGCCAATTCATCATCAAAGACACCGAGCCATTCGATATAACAATCATTGTGGAAAAAGGCGAGATAATTGAATGTACCCCAATTCTCGTGTTTTCCACCTTCCAAAACAGTCACATCATGTCGTTTGGCGAAAGTTTCCGCATCATTTTTTGGACTTTTCGATGCAATGACAAGATGATCGATCGCAAGCATACAAACACTCCTTTGCATAAAATGAAGATATCTTCTTATCGTCATCATAAACGTTTCCCTGTATAATAGAAAGAAAAGCATATTTAAATGATAATTGGCAGGTGTAAAAATGACAAAGGCTAATATATTGATTGTGGAAGATGAACAAAAAATCAGTCGAGTCCTCCAGTTGGAGCTTGAGTATGAAAGTTATGAAACCGAAGTGGCAGACAATGGAAAAGATGCCCTTCGCTTTATAGAAGAAAAAGAATGGGATCTCGTTCTTTTGGATATTATGTTACCGGGATTGAGCGGGTTGGAAGTGCTGCGCCGGGTGCGCCGTTTTGATGAGGAAACACCGATCATCCTCCTCACCGCCCGGGATGAAATCCACGATAAAGTGAGCGGCCTGGACTTAGGTGCCGATGACTATATTACGAAACCTTTTCAAATAGAAGAACTATTAGCGCGGATTCGTGTCCATTTGCGAAAACCGAAGAGACGGAAAGATACACAAGACGAATTGACAGTCGCTAACTTGAAAGTGAACCCAAGTGCCCGGGAAGTGACGCGGGATGGCAAAAACATCGAACTTACACCACGTGAATTCGATTTGCTCGTCTCCTTGTTGAAAAATAAAAATATCGTCATGACCCGGGAACAATTGATCGAACAAGTTTGGGGGTTCGATTATTACGGGGATACGAACGTCGTTGATGTATACATCCGTTATTTGCGGCAAAAAATCGATAAAGGATTTGACATGCCATTAATTCAAACCGTACGTGGGGTAGGCTATACGATAAAGGATATAGAAGAATGAAACTGAAGACGAAAATCCAACTTTTTTCCAGCATTTTCATCTTAATCATGCTCGTGCTCATCAACACGTCGATCTATTTCCTTTTTTACAAAAGTGCAACAGATAGCCAGTTGGCGGAACTTGATTTACAAACGGACAGTTTGATCAACAGGCTTTCCGAAACGACGGAACGGGAAGAAGCAGGCGACGTATTGAACGCTTTTCTTCCAGCTAATGGGATGGCGAAAGTGTTTTCAAGGGAAAATCGATCTTTGGAATTCAAATATACCGGGGAAGCTTATACGGCCTTGGAAGGCGCATTCCAAACTGAAGAAACGAAAGAAGTCATTCGTCCGGAGCGGGGCGTTTATGTTGCTGTTGTGACCAAACCGCTCATTTGGCATGATGGAACCGTCGTCACGTTGCAAATGTCGGATAACTTAATTGAACTTGCCGATACGATGACGATTTTGTTTTACGTCTTGATCATTGCTTCCATCATATTCTTAGTGCCTACCGTCATCGGCAGTAATCTGTTAAGCAGGTTTTTATTGAATCCAATTGAAGAACTGACACGGACGATGAAAGAAAACATTAAGGAAAGAAAATGGAAAAAAATCGATCATTCGAATCGCTCGAAAGATGAATTATACGAAATGGAAGCGACGTTCAATGAGATGATTGATCAATTGAAAGAAAGCTATGAAAAACAAGAGGATTTCGTCTCCAATGCTTCCCACGAACTGAAAACACCGATTCAAATCGTGAAAAGTTATGCTCAGCTCGTGGAAAGGAGGGGGACGGACAATCCTGAACTTGTCGAGGAAGCCATTGAGACGATCGACTCGGAAGCGGATCGGATGAAAAAACTGGTGGAACAGTTGCTGGCCCTTGCGAAAAACAAAAAGAATGTCGTCCATAAAAAAGTGGAGTTCGTCCAATTGCTTGAACATTCGATAGCCACATTTAAACAAGCATATGGCAGGGAAATCGAACTCCATAAAAATGTCGATAAAATCCATGTATCAGGAAATGCGGATCAGTTGGAACAGATAATGTACATTTTAATTGATAATGCATTGAAATACAGTGAGGAAAAAATTGTCATCAGTCTTTTCACATACAATCGGGAAGTGATTTTTTCCGTGAAAGATTTCGGTAAGGGGATATCGAAAGAAGACCAAGACCGTATATTTGAACGGTTTTACCGTGTTGATAAAGCGCGAAGCAGGGAAACGGGTGGAACCGGTCTTGGCCTCTCCATCGCTTTGGATATCGCTGAGGCACATGACGGCAAGCTGACCGTCGACAGCACGCCCGGAGAAGGATCCACCTTCACCCTCGTCCTTCCGGTGTTGAAAGAAAATGAAGGAAATGAGACTGGAACAAAACAGTAATGGCTACTGGTTTTGTCCGGTCTCATTTTTCTTATAAAATGTCATCCCTTTCTCATCGAATTCTAATCTTGCTCACAGTCTCTTTTCATTTGCGGAGATTATGATGGAGTTAGAAATCACGAGGAGGGAACGACATGAAAAAGAAATCAGGGATATTCATTGGAGCGGCAGTCCTTGCTTGCGTTCTGGTTTTTTTCACGTACCAGTCCAATGCGGAACCGGAAGAACCGATTGTCCGGGCTACGGAAACGACAGAAGTGGAAAGAGAAAAAGAACATGTTTCTAAAGAAATTCTTTCCATTGAAGAAGCGAAACAAATGGCGATGAAGGAATTCGATGGTAAAGTGGTCGAAATCGAATTGGATAAAGATGATGGCAGATTGATTTATGAAATTGAATTGAAAGATGGAAAACGGGAAGCGGAACTGGATCTGGATGCCGAAACCGGAGAAATCATCGAACTGGAAATTGAAATAGATGATTAAACGTTTTCTCATCAAATTCTAATCTGATTCACAGTTGTTCTTCATACAACTTTAGTACAGTAAAAATAGCAAAAAGAAATGAATCCCAAGGAGGAATAACCATGAATAAAAAAATTCTGATGGCGCTCGGCGCGATGGCAATCGCAGCAGTGCTCGGTCTCATTTTCAGCCAAAACTTGTCTGTATCAGCAGATCCTGATTTGACATATGAAGATATCAGAGAAAAGGTGAGAGCTCAATATCCAGGAGAAATCACCGAACTGGAATTGGACAACGAAGGAAAAAAACCGATTTATGAAGTTGAAATCGAAATCGATGGAAAAGAATATGAATTGCTGATCGATGGCAATACTGGAGAAGTATTGAAGTTGGATGAAAAGCTGACAGCTAAAAACGTAACGAAAAAAGAGCCGCTTGAAGTTGCAGAAGAAGATGATGCAAAAGAAGAAGATAAGTCGGTAGAAATCAAAGAAAAAGTTAAAGAAGAACGTACACCAACTGAAACGTCCCAAGAGGAAAAAGTGACTGTCAGTGCACCTAAACAAGAAGTGAACGAGAAAGAGAACGAAACGAAAGCAACATCCCAAGCAACAGATACACAAGTGAACAAAGCCGCTGAAACAAAACAAACGGAAAAACCAAAAGCAGAGAAAAAACAGCAGCAAAAACCTGAGAAAAAGCAACAACAAACAAAAGATAAAAAATCAACCATCAGTAAAGAAGAAGCCATTCAAATCGCGCTCAAACAGTTTTCAGGTAAAGTCGAAGATGTGGAATTGGATAAAGATGACGGCCGCTTGATTTATGAAATTGAAATCGAAAGTTCCCGTGGAGAAGCGGAAATTGAAATCGACGCTTATACTGGAAAAGTGCTGGTCGTTGATATTGATTTGGAAGACGATGACGACGATGATTGATAAAAAACACGGAGGGGAAGTGATTCCCTACCGTGTTTTATGTTGTCACGTGGAAATTGTTGATGACATAAGCTTCAACGGTATCGTGTTCTTCGAAATAGGCATGGATCAATTCAACCGCATCTTTTTGGATTTCTTTCACAACTTTTTTCCCCGGGAACATGTTGTAATCGCCGCCTCCGGTAGCCCGATAGTTATTGAGCACTACGTGGTAGGTTTTCTCATCTTGAAGCGGCTCGCCTTTGTACGTAATGTTTTCCACCCGCTCGCCTGCCGGTTTGGAAATATTCAACGTATAGTCAATTCCTTCCCACATATCGTAGTTGTAGTGTTGCGGTTTCGGTTCGATGTAGGTCGGATTGACGGCAATTTCACCTCGTTCGTCCAAAATGAAATAGTTAGCCGTCTGTTCGAGGGCTGCCTTGATGTCTTTCCCAGTCAGTTCAAGGACGACAAGTGTATTTGGATACATATAATTGGAAACAATGTCGCGCATCGTGACAACCTCGCTAAAGCCTGTCGACGAATCATTCAACAAGGAAGTGACGGAAATGTCGGCGCCGCTTGCATCCATTTGCACATCTTGGATGAGTTGGATGAATGGATGCTTCTTAATACGGGCTTGGAAAGGATCGTCTATCGTCATATCCCCTTTGATGTAACCGACGGGCTGATCGAGCCATTCTTGTGTCGCTTTTTCCAGGGGAGTTATGTATTGCAATATTTCCGTATCATTTTCAATTTTTTGGAAATCATGAAGTTCCGCTTCTTTACGGGTAATTTTCCAACTGCCGTCGTCCGTCTTTTCGAGCGTGACTGTGATTTCTGCATAATGGGCAGCGTTTTTTCCAGGTTGGACGACGAGGACATCATCGACATAACCGGTGATCAACCGATGTTGATGACCGGTCAATAAAATATCGATCCCTTCAATTTGTTTACACATCTCGTATCCTTGGTTTTCTCCGGTCAAGTTTTCCGTCGGTTCTCCGGTCTCCAAATCCTTTTCAAACCCGCCATGATAAGAGGCAATCACGACGTCAGGCGATTCATTCGCCAAAACGTAAGCAGTCCATTTTTCCAGCGATTTGAAAGCATCTTCAAATTCCAACCCTGCAATATGTGCCGGTGATTCCCAATTAGGGATGTAATGGGTCGTCACCCCGATGATCGCGACTTTGAACCCGCCTGGAAGTTGTTTGATGACATAAGGAGGGCCGAATGCAGGTGTTTTTGTATCTTGGTTTAATATGTTTGCAGAGAGGATCGGATAGTCCGCTTGCTCTACTGCATCTTTAATGATTTTTTTTCCAAAATTGAATTCATGATTCCCTAGTACTCCCGCATCGATCTGCAGTCGATTCATAATCCCGATCATCGGATTTTCCTCATGGGAAAAGTTTTTCACGTAGTTCGTCATGAGCGGAGTACCTTGAATCAAATCCCCATTATCCAAAACAAGCAAATTTCTTCTTGTTTTTCTTGCTTGTTTCACGACCGTAGCGTATTTCACCAAACCGACTTCTTCTGTTTCATTCGTCCCGTAGTTGAGCGGCATGACGTGCCCATGGACATCACTCGTATAAAGAATCGTCAATTCTTCTTGCAAAAAACCACAACCTTTCCAAATAGCATTTCAATGAAAAATCCCCAAAGAATCTTCCTTGGGGACTTTATATTTAAACGATTTTTCTTCTGATTCGGGCAGAAGCGAAGTCGATCACGGTAACAACGATGATGATCGCCAGCAAAATCATACCCATTTCGCTCCAGTTCCGGTTGTTGGAAGCGAAAATGATCAATGTACCGATACCGCCGGCGCCGACAATCCCGAGGATGGAAGAAGCCCGAACGTCGACTTCAAAGCGGTAAATCGCATAAGATAGGAATTCCGGAATAATTTGCGGCATGACGCCGTAAAAAAGAATTTGGATCCGGTTTGCACCACTGGCTTGCATCGCCTCGATGACATTCATATCAATACCTTCAATGATTTCCGAGAACATTTTCCCTAACATCCCGGTCGAGCCGATGGCGATGGCAAGCACCCCTGCAAAAGCGTTTGGCCCGACTGCCACCACGAAAAGGATCGCCAAGATGACGTCAGGAAAAGCACGTACCGCTGATAAAATCCATTTGCCGATGGTGGAGACGACGACACCGCCCATCATGTTCCGCGCTGCCAAAAAGGCGAGTGGCACTGCGATGATGGCGGCCATCAAAGAACCGGCAAAAGCGATGAAGACGGTCTCCAACATACTAAGTGCGACTTTGCCGGTCGCGCTCCAGTCCGGACTGAACAATTGCGGAATGACACGCTGGAAGTTGTTTGCCGCCCGTTCCATCGCCCGTCCCCATTCAATATCGATGCTGACGAAGGTCCAAACATAGATGGCGATGACGACGATGGCAATGCCGATATTACGGATCCGTTTCCAGACAGAGTTTTTCGGTTTAGGAGGTAGTTCAAAGTTTTCCATTAAATTAACGCCTCCCTAATCTTCGTACTGATGTATTCGATGACGATGACAACGACGAATATAATGATGATGATCATCATTGCGTTCGGATAATTGTAAAATTGAAGTTGCTGGTTCAGAATGAGACCTATACCACCTGCTCCGACAAGCCCGAGGACGACGGATGCGCGGATATTGATTTCGAATACATATAAAACGAGCGATACATATTGTGGCAACACTTGTGGAATCAAAGCATAGGATATCGTTTGGAACACATTGCCACCTGAGGCACGCATCGCTTCCATCGGATCCATATCGACCGATTCGATCGTTTCACTGATCAATTTTGCCAAGATCCCCAGGGAAAATATGATCAATGCCAGAATCCCCGGAAAAAGTCCGATTCCAAAAAGTCCGACGAAAATAACTGCCAACACTAAGTCAGGAATTGTACGTAAAATGTTCAAAAAAGTCCTGGTTATATAATACAGCGGTTTGAATGTCGTAACGTTTCTCGCTGCCAATAGGGCTAAAGGGACGGTCAAAATCGCTGCGACAGTCGTTGCGATAATCGCCATTTGAATCGTTTCCAACATCGGCCCGATTACGGCAGAAATGACTTCGGGGTTCGGTGGGAAAAAGTTTTTCATGACATTGAACATATTGCCCAAAGCCCCGGTAAAACCACCCGCCATTTGGGATTGGGTCCATATCATACTCGTAAGGTACATGGCCAATACGACAAAAAAGATGATTGTCACTTGAATTTTCGTTTTGACGGGATAAATGGATGGAACTTGATCTGTTAATGTTTTCTTATCATTTGTCACGATTCTTCGCTCCCTCCACGGAAGTCTTCCTCACGTATCGAGCGGCCATATATTTCTTCAAACGTTTTTTCAGTCACTTCGGAAACCGGTCCGTCAAAGACGATTTCACCAGCACGCATACCGACGATCCGATCGGCATACTCCATTGCCATGTCGATGAAATGGAGGTTGACGATCGTCGTCAGATTATCTTCTTTATTGATTTTCTTCAAATATTTCATCACTTGATGCGATGTCGGCGGGTCAAGGGATGCCACCGGTTCATCTGCAAGGATATATTTCGGTTGTTGCGTCAATACCCGGGCGATGCTCACCCGTTGTTGTTGTCCCCCACTCAATTCATCGGCACGGTTATATATTTTGTCGGCGATGTTTACCCGTTTCAAACTTTCGTAAGCAAGGGCGACATCTTCTTTTTTATAAGCATTGAAAATGGAACGCAATGTTCCGGTATGTCCTAAACGTCCGGCGAGAACGTTTTTCAACACACTGGATCGTTTCACCAAATTATAGTTTTGGAAAATCATTCCGGTTTTTGTCCGAAGTTTACGCAAATCTTTTCCCCGATATTTGAGGATATCTTCGTTGTCCACGTATAGTTCTCCTGAAGTAGGCGTGACCAGACGGTTGATGCTTCGGATCAACGTCGATTTTCCTGCCCCTGAAAGGCCGACGATAACGACAAATTCGCCATCGTTGATCGTCAAATTCACATTTTTTAAACCAACTGTCCCATTCGGATATACGAGTCCGACATCTTTAAATTGAATCATCGGTTTTCCTCCATAATTTTAGGATGTTTCTAATAGACTAGGAAAAAGGGGAGTATGCACTCCCCTTTTGATTAGGTTAAGAAAGGATATTCATGTTGCACTTTGTAGTGCTGACATATGTCATATCAATCAAGTGTAATATTGTCTTTGAATCTTTCGTACGTATCTTTCACCACTTGATATTCTTCATCTGTAGCTTCATCAATTGCATCCCAGTTATAAACTTCATTCATGATTTTGATCATTTCTTCATCGTCATTGAATGAAAGGAATACTTCTTTGATTTGTTGGACAAGCTCATCATCCAATTCCTTTGTGACAGAGATCG
>CALKWU010000065.1 GCA_938004015.1 uncultured Oceanobacillus sp. | reverse complement strand
AGACCAAATCCCCTTCTTCAATGGCGAGCCAATTCGGTGCAGCCGCTTTCAAATGAGCAAACCCCCAACCGTGGGTATGGACGACTCCCTTTGGATTTCCTGTCGTACCGGAAGTATACGGTAAAAAGGCGATGTCATCCCTGGTCGAATCGATCACTTCCAATTCATCTGATGCATTTTCCTTCGCTTCATCCAAAAAATCCCAACCATTAACCGGTTTTCCGACGACGAATTTTTTCAATTCATCGAATTTGGAAACGTTGCTCACTTCATCGGTGAATTCGTGATAAGCAACAACCCCGCTCACTTCCCCATGATTGATCCGGTATTCCAAATCACTTGCTTTCAACATTTCCGAACTAGGAATGATGATGATTCCTGTCTTCAAAGCCGCGAGATACACTTCATACGTTTCGATCAAACGCGGCATGATGATAAGGATCTTATCTCCCCGTTGCAAGCCGCTTGACAACAATACATTTCCGACTTTGTTTACATTGTGGAGGAGGGAACCGTATGTAATTTCTTTTCGCTGATCGTTTTCATCCACCCAGATGAGTGCTTTTCTCTCCGCATCTTCAGCGTGCTTTTCCACCTCCATGACAATATTGTACTTTTTTGGTGCGATCAACTCTTCTCGTTTCATTTCAGCCACCCCTTTTCTATTTTTACCTATTATATCAAAAAGTCAGAAATTTTGGGGTATTTTTTAAATGAAAAAGTCCAGGGTTTTCATTTTCACCTGGACTTCAGCTTATTAATATCCGTAAATGACTGCCGGCAACTGATCCCGCATCACCAAATCATCCAAACTTTTGAAACGATAACCATCATCTTTCAATTGTTTAATGATCGCTTCCAGTGCTTCCGCATTATCCCGGGATACGGTATGGAGTAAAATGATCGCTCCAGGATGGATTTGTTCCATCACTTCATCGTAGGCGTAGCGCCATCCTTTTTGGTTGCCAGTTTCCCAATCCCGGAATGCCAATGACCAAAACACATGGATGTATCCGAGTTCTTCGGCCCATGCCAGCGTTCGTTCATTGAAAATGCCCCTTGGCGGACGCAAATATTTGAGATCTTTTTGATCGGAAACTGCGCTCACTTTGTCGGCAAGATCTTCCAATTCCTCTTTCATTGCTTCCTTCGTCAAAATGGAAAAGTCAGGATGATGATACGAGTGATTTCCGATAATATGTCCTTCATCGACCATCCGTTTCACCAAATCCGGGGCACTCTCGACATAGTGGCCAGTGACAAAAAACGTTGCCGGCACATTTTCCTTTTTCAACACGTCCAAAATCATCGGGGTATATCCTTCTTCATAACCGTTATCAAAAGTCAAATATATATTTTTTTCACCTGACCGATCCACATAATAAGCCCCATACGACTGCAACATGTCGTCATAAACGCCGATATCCGGTATTTCACCGTTTGTACTTTTCTTATACCCCCAGCCAAAACCTCGTGCCGCTGCATCCGTATAAAAACCGATCGATGCGGAAACAATCACAACGACGATGATGAATCGCCTCATCCCGCCACATCCTTTTTTCCATAGCTTAACCGGGGAAACTGAAAATATACAGCAAACTGGGTCAAACGGGGACTGTCCCTTTCTGTCCCATCATAAAACAAGTGCTGCAATCCAACCGAAGATGAAAAGTGGTATGTTGAAATGGATGAATGTTGGTACGACCGTGTCCCAAATATGATTATGGTTCCCGTCGGCGTTCAATCCCGATGTCGGGCCAAGTGTACTGTCGGATGCCGGTGAACCAGCATCACCCAACGCTCCAGCTGTTCCAATCAAACTGGCAATCGCTAGTGGAGAAAAGCCAGCTGCAACACAAATAGGCACGTACAGGGAGATAATGATAGGCACCGTTCCAAAAGAAGATCCTATACCAATTGTAACGATTAATCCGACGAGCAACAAAATGAAGGCAATCAAAGGCTTGTTGCTTCCCAAAATGCTTGCAGATGCTTCCACTAGTGCATCAACCGCCCCTGTCTCTTGCAGGACAGTTCCATATCCGGATGCAACGAGCATGATGAAAGCGATGGAGCCCATCAACCCGATTCCTTCAGACATCACTTTATCGAGCTTACGATACGGAATGACAAAAAAGACAAACATGAGGAGCAGACCGGTCATCGCTCCGAGAATCAAATTGTCCGTTGCGACTTGGACTATTAAAGCGGCAGCAATGGCAACCAATGTAAACGCGTGGTTTTTATTGAATGCCAAATTTTGATCGACTTCTTCCGTCATGGAAAGAGCAGCCGTCCCACCGGAACCTTCAGTGGCATCTCTTTCCTTCCTGTATGTAATGAAGATGGCGACGAAAAGACCGATGATCATGCCGATTCCTGGAATGGACAGGGAAAGCGCCGTATCCCAAA
This sequence comes from uncultured Oceanobacillus sp., assembly GCA_938004015.1. GTDB lineage: Bacteria > Bacillota > Bacilli > Bacillales > Amphibacillaceae > Oceanobacillus. Next base: position 3,175 of record CALKWU010000065.1, on the reverse strand, counting down.
CAGACAGTTCAATTCCATTCTCCGCTAAACCTTCGACAATGATGCCGTGGAAAATCAAGCCGAATCCGACCGGGAGCATCACATAAGGGGCCTTCAAGCCAAAGGTCAAAGCACACGCGACAGCACGTCGGTCGAGCCGCAACTTATCGAATAATTTAAGGAGTGGTGGGATTAAAACCGGAATAAACGCAATATGTACAGGGACGACATTTTGCGATAAACATGCGACACCGGCGATGACAAGAACAATTGTCGTCCGTTTCCCAGACAATTTATCGATTAAAAACCTCACTAAAAACCCGGTGATTCCGGTATAGCTGATGGCAATCGCAAAAGCACCGAGCAAAATATAACTTAATGCGGTATTCGCCTGACCACCCATTCCACTTACGAGTAATTCGACCGATTCGACAAAAGAAAGTCCGGACATAATTCCGGCAACGATTGCAGCCGCAATAATCGCTAAAATAACATTCATTTTCAATAAGCTTAAAAGCATTAAAACAAGTACGGATATGACTACTACCCATTCCATTGGATGTATTCCCCCTTAAAAACTCCACTCGAACACTTTAATACTTTATCATAATAAAGCATTAAAGAGATAATTGCAACATCTATCTGCAAAGATGTGGAAACTGTTAGAGGGGGAATATTAATTCCAAGATGATGGAAATCGTGTCCATAGACGCGACAACATGCAAGAGTTTTAAGATAAGTCAAATTTTCCCCGTATCAGTGCAGTTGAAACGAATATGCCACATGGTTTTGCACCGGAATCCAAGCACCGACCTCCTGTTTCGTCACATTTTTTATCCGCACTTGTTTTTTCGTACCTTTCAATTCAATATACACTTCACCGAATGTCACTTCCCCTTTTTCATTCACGGCGGGGGCAAACGCCTCCAATACGCCGGTTTTTTCCGGCGGAACGGGATAAACATTCGTAAGCTGTGTATTTTTCCCGATAACGACCTGATAAGAAAGTGGAAGTTTCGTTTTTTCTTCCGTCTTCTTCAACATCATCATTCTCACCGTATCGGAATTGGTTATCCGGCTCGTCAGCATCCCGTTTATTTCTCTCGCCTCTTGCTGGATATAGCTCATCTCCTGTTGCACGTCAGTCACGTTTGCCAATTCATTTTTATTGATCGGTTGGTATTCCCAATTCACTGTCGTTTGTTGGGATTCATAATGGAGTGGCCAGCGCCCAAGATAAATTTCTGCACGATAGCCAAATGCAATTGGTGATGGCTTGATTGTCGTTTCATTCAAAAGTTTGATCAATTCATCATTCTCGATCGTGACGGCAGAGCTTTCCAATATTTCTTTCGTCTCTTTGCTCGGTTCAACCAATTCTTTATCGGATGCATCATTCGGTGCTGTATTTTCTTTGGAAATATCCAATACATGATTCGGGATTTCAAACGAATCACCATCTTTTTCTTCTTCAGCAGCTGCGACAAATGGTAAAAGAAATAATGCAAAGCACATAACCGCCGTACTTACAATCTGTTTCATTGTCACCGATCACCATCCTTTCTTTTGCTTTTATTGTTTTCGCTTCCAGAAAATATATACACAAAAAACGGGTCAAACAGGGACTGTCCCTGTTTGACCCAAGCCGCCAACGCCTATTTCATTCAATATTTTTCGTCGAGATATGCATTCAAGACACCACCGATGAGGACGATCATTCCAAACAAGTAAAACCAAATCATCAGCACGATGACTGTACCGAGACTGCCGTAAGTTGCAGAATAGTTTCCCAACGTGCTTACATAAAAAGAAAATGCCAAAGACACCATTTGGAAACCGACTGTCGAGAAGATCGCACCCCAAACGACATGTTTGAAATAAACCCGGCGGTGTGGCGCAAGTTTATAAATCGCCAAAAGCACAATGAAGAAAATGATCGATGATGTCACCCAACGGAAAGTTTCCCATATTTGCACAAATTCATCGGAAAAGCCGACCCAGGAAAATATGTACTCACCGATCATCCTGCCGAAAACCGGAAGCAATAAAGCGACGATGATGACAAAAAACATTCCGACCGTGAGCAGGATGGAGAGCAGCCGATAGACGATGAAGATCCGCTTCGGGTGGATCCCGTAAGCCCGATTCAACGCTTTGCGGATGGCATTCACTCCATTGGAAGCCGACCAAAGTGTCCCGATGATTCCAATGGAAAGCAGCCCACCGTTTTGCATGCCGGTGAGCGAATCGATGTTCGTTTCAATCAAATGGTACACTTGCGGCGGTGCATAGTCGGCAATCGTCAGTAAGATGATCTCTTCATCTAATGGAAAATAGCCGATCAAGTTGAACAAAAATAAAAGGAATGGAAAAAGGGACAGAAGGAAAAAATATGCAAGTTGTGCGGCTAATCCAAAGACGTCCACTTTTTCCATCTTTTGATAAAATTCATTTACGAACTGGAAAAGTTTCTTCAACTTCATTTCCCCCGAGCCAGCTGACAAAATGACCCCATCGCAACATACGGATGGGGCTTCATCAATTACTATCAGGACATAGCTTAATTTTTATTCAATAAACGATCGAGTGTCGTTTCGACTTGCTCTAATGCATTCAATGTATTTTCCGCACCGACAGTGATATTTCTGTTCAACTTATCGACGTTCACCCGTAGTTTTTGCACCGACTCCGCCGGGTTTTGCAACAATTCACTCGAACAGTTTTTTACTTTTCTCAAGCTGTTTTTTGTATAGTTCCGAGCGTCTTTATCCAACTGCATCGCAAGCGCTCCTAATAAAGCACCGGCTACAACGCCCACAATCAATTTCCTTTGTCCCATATTTTTCTCTCCTTTACGATTACTCTAGTATATATCATATCATGTTCTTTTCCCTTCTTTCATTATAAGCGAACTGATTTACAGGAAGCAAAAAAGATGTGGAAAATTGTTGCTTTTGGAGTAACTTTAGCGATTATTATTTTACGAACTACCATCTCTTTTAATTTTTGCTATAAACTTGAAAAAAGCCTTGACTTCTCTAGAAAAATTCGGAATATTAGTAAGTATAAATATTTAGTAAAAAGTTAAGAGGAGGAACATTGCTAGACTTTTTGAATGAAGTAAGCGCTTTTGTATGGGGGACACCGCTTTTGGTTCTGATTGTCGGAACAGGAATTTATCTGACATTCAGACTAG
>CALKWU010000064.1 GCA_938004015.1 uncultured Oceanobacillus sp. | reverse complement strand
ACTTATATTGAACGGATTGGGCAAGCAGGCATCCTTGACCATGGAGATTATAAAGCTCCCTGTGTCACCTCGGAAGAAATGTGTTTGACGGAAGTGAACAATAAAGAAAAAAGGAACGAGCTGAAAAAAGTTTCGGAAGCGTATTTTTATGACTACATAGCAAAACAATCTTGCCCGATCTGCCATTTATTTGGAAACCAAATGCGGGCGGCGAAAGTGAGCATTTCCGACAGCACAATCAAAGGGGATTGGCTCAACCATTATGAAGTGAGAAAAGGGGTTTCTATCGATCGGGATACGGGAATTGCAACCCGTGGTGCGTTATATGATTTTGAAGTGGTTCCGGCAAGCATCGTTTTTTCGTTTGAAGTCCATTGTGAAAATGTCAGTCGCTTAGAATTGAAATGGTTGCTCGTCAGCCTTGATAGTTTAAGGAATGGCCGATTGAAACTCGGCGGTAAAGTCGCCAGAGGTCTCGGGAAAATCCGCGGGGAAAACTGGCAAGTCCAAGTAATTGATAAAAACAACTTTTTCGAAAGCATGCTAGACGACACCGTCAATAAGAAAAGTTTCGATGCATTTTTGAAAGAAACGTTAAGTGAGGTGGATTGACATGTTCAAACAATTGGTCAATGAAGCTGTCATTACGATTCGGATTTCCGTCGACACGCCGGTTTCCATCCAATCGGGAACAGAAAACGTATTGGATCCGACACTTCCAGACAACCAAGTGATGCGACAATACAGAAATGGGGATATGCATGTTGTTTTGCCAGGTTCTTCGATTAAAGGCGTACTCCGGTCAAGGGCGGAAACGTTACTGAGGAGTCAAGGTTACCGGATTGATGATCCGATGGAATGGAAACGGTATGACGGCGATGGTGCGGAACGTTACGCCCAATCATGCCCAGTGTCAAAAATTTTCGGAAGCCTCAATTTGAAAAGTAGAATCGAAATTGAGGATGCTTATCCCGTCGATCCGAAAAGCGTTGTGACGAATGTGAGAATGGGGGTCGGCATCAATCGGGTGACGGGGGGTGCGAACAATCGAGCCCTTTTCGATAAGGAAGTCGTGGAAGAGGGGATTTTTTCAACGAATATTAAATTGGTCAACTTTGAATTATGGCAGTTGGCGTTAGTGCTTTGGCTGTTGAAAGACTTTGACGCCGGGTTCATCAAATTAGGTTCATCTACGAGTCGTGGTTTAGGAAAAGTCCACGTGGATGTCGAAAATGTCAAGGTGCGACAATACCGGAAAACGACTACTCCTTCTCCGATCATCGGATTTTTTGACGATGACAAGACGACAGAAGCTGTCGATTGGCAGCCGGACTTTTTCGGAAGCACATTCGAGCAAGACGGTTTCGACGCTTGGATCGGTGAAGAGGGGATACTACGGGAAGTCGAATGGCCGCAAAAATAGCAGGAAAGGAGGAGTTACATGAAACCGTATAAGTTTGTGACACTTTCAGATAAGGTGGAACGCACGGAGCCGAGGGAACGGAATGTTTTACTTGAGTATCATTTCCATGGGAAGTGGTTGCTGAAGGGGAAAGCTTTGACCGATATCATCATCCGTTCCGGAGAATTGGATATCCATGAAGACAACATCGTCCACGACTTGATGAAAAGAAATGGACAGCCATTCCTTCCTGGTTCCTCGGTGAAAGGAGTTGTCCGCAGTATCCATGAGGCGATTACTTACTCTTGCATCGATTTGCCGTACTTGTTCGGGGAAAATTACAATAGAAATCAAGAATATGAGGCAATCAGCAGCGACAATTGCAAAGATGATGCCATTTGTCCGACTTGCCAGTTGTTCGGTTACGTGAACAGGGGAAGCATCGGTAAAAGTTTGCTGGCATTTTCCGATTTCCGTTTGACGACGGATGTGGAAGAATCCGTCACGGTCAAAAAAATCCCTAATCTCTTCCGACCGTTGCGAGAAAAAAGTGCAATGACTATTTATCAAGATGAACGTGATCGTTTGCAACGCAAATTTTACACCCATGGCACACCTCAAGCAGGCAGCGGCTCGCCCCAACTGGTAATCAAAAAAGGTGCTGAGTTTCAAGGGGAAATCACATACTTTAATTTAGACGGAAAAGACATTGGTGCATTGGCATTTTCTTTTGGCATCGCTGAAAATCCTTTCCCGATAAAAATCGGCTATGGGAAACCGGCGTATTTCGGCAGTATTCAATTTGAATTGGAAAACGTCATTCCGTATGAAACGTTCCTTTTCCAATCACGGAAATTGACAATGGAAGAAGTGCTGGAAAAGGCAGAAAACTATGGTACAGATGATGCCTTCATTTCCGGCCAAAAGGAACGTTTAAGGGAAATATTCGATTTTGAAGCGAATAAACATAACCACTGGGGCGTCAATCAATACGGAAGGAAGGGATATTGAAGATGGGAACACAAATGACTATCCTCAGCAATAAGGAAAAGGAAGAAGTCATCCAACACGTCCTTCTCTGGCAACGAACAAACCGGTTGAAGTCGACGAGGAAATTCAAAGACAACATTCCGAAAACGGTGATCACGATTGTCGTGCAGTTGATTTCTAGGATTGATAAAATGGACACGGGCTCGGAAGAAAAGAAAACATTGTTTTTCAACTACATCAGCAAGTTGCCTTCAAGGGAACTGATCACGAACAGGAATACGCTGGAAGACTTAAAACAACTCATCGATGTTATCGTCAATGATGAAAAACTGAAAGGATTTTCTTATGAACAACTATCTTTCTTTATCCATTGGATGCAACGGATCACCAAGTGAATCATAGAATTGCACAACTGTGAAAATGCGTTTTACGCTGGAAGCCCTCACCACCGGACAAATGCCTGAAAGCGGGAGTTCGATTTTCCGGGGGATGATCGGCAAGCTGTTGAGGGAGAAAAATTGCATCAATCGAGGCGTATCCTGTGAACAATGTCCGTTCATCAGAGGTTGCGCTTATGGCTCGATTTTTGAACCGACGAGTGAAGCTTTCGCACCGAAGTACCGGGACAAGATGCATAACATCTCTCCACCGTTAGTCATCGATGGCCCGTATTTTCCGGAACACAAGTGGCGGGAAAAGGAACACGCCGTCATCGAGTTGCTGTTCATCGGCGATGCCAGTTTGAAAGTCCACCATTTCGGGGAAATCATCGAGGAAATCGGTACAATCGGCGTCGGCAAACATCGGGTGAAATACCGCATCCATGATGTGCAGCAAGTGTTCCAACATGGTGATGCCGCACCGTTGTATGAAAACGGCTATATCGCTTATGAAAATCTCAGATTGGAAGAATTGACATGGTCTGCTGAAACGAAGGATGTCGATTCGCTGTTGATCCGGATGGAGACGCCTTTCCGGCTGAAATATAAAGGAAAGTATGTGAATGAAATTACAGTCGAATCGTTCATCCTCGCATGTCTGCGGAGGGCCGAATACGTATTGAACATCCATTATGGGAAAAACATCGATTATGACGAGGAGTTTGTTGAAAAATTGCTGAGGGACCTCACAATCCGACAACCGCAAATCCAGTGGAAGGATTTCCATCGTTATTCTTCACGACAACAAAAGGCAATGAACTTAGGCGGCATCGTAGGTAGTTTCGAGCTGGGAGGAAACGCCGGAAGAATCCTGCCTTTATTGGAGTTCTGCAGCTATTTCCACATCGGCAAGCAGACGGTTTTCGGCTGTGGCAAGTTTTCTCTTTGGGTGCGGAATTGAGTGGAATGGGTATGCGGTTTGGGGCCATGTTGTTTGTTTTTGACGATAGGATGTCTTCGCATTTTTTCGTAATGAGTGGAATATTTACAAAAAATGGTTCTGAGCACTACCATGCACTCAGAACCTTCTTCAGTTTTGTATTAAAAAATTTGCGCTAAAACAAGGGATATTCCAAGCAGAAAACCATAAATCGTATTCGTTTTTCCGGTGGCGACCATCGCCGGCATCATTTCGAGCGGTTCGGTTTTGCCGCGGAAATTTTTAATGACAGAAATTGCTTTTGGAACGCTGAAAAATGTGATTATTGCCCAAAGCGGCAACATGTCAATGACAATCAAACCGAATGTCCAACCGTAAGCGATGCTGAATAAAACAGCAAGCAAGGTGATTGCTTTTTCCCTGCCGATCAAAACGGCGATCGTTTTCCGTCCACCGGCTTTATCGCCGTCCCTGTCGCGGATGTTGTTCGCCAGGTTGAGGCTTCCGATGAAAATCGTGAGCGGGATGGAAATCCAAACAACCTCCCATGTCACCTCGAGCGCTTGGATGTAATAGGTGATACCGATAATGACCGTCCCCATCAACACTCCGGAAAAAAGTTCACCGAATGGTGTATATGAAATCGGCACCGGACCACCTGTATATAAATAGCCAATGGCCATACAAAAAAGACCAATCAGAGCAATCCACCAACTGGATGCCATACATATATATATGCCAAGAAGTACGGCCAGTCCATAAAATACAAAGGCCAGATTCCGGATCGTTTTTGGATTGACACCGTCACGGACGATTGTTCCGCCGATTCCGACCGATTCCTCTGTATCGAGACCGAGTACGTAGTCATAATATTCATTGAACATATTCGTCGCTGCTTGAATTAATAGTGAGGCGATGAGCATAGCGGCAAACAAGAGCCAATTGACTGCGCCATCGCGATAAGCGAGCATTGTCCCGACGAACACGGGTATGAAAGATGCCGTCAACGTGTGGGGCCGCATTAACCGCCACCAGACGTCCAAACCCGACTTTTCGTTCAACGCTTCCCTGATTGTGTTTTTATCAACATTTTGCATGATGTTTCCCCCTAAAACTCTACCTTATCATTCTATGAAAATAAAAGAAGTAAGTCAATTTCTTTATTTTCCCATTGCGACAAAAGAGATAGATTCTTCGATTTTGTTGTCGAAAACATGCCTTTTCTTGAGAAACTCCAGAAAAGGGCATAAAATGGATATGGATGTTTTTACTGCATATATGCGGAGGTTAAATTATGATTGACATAAAATTGGACGAACTTGGGACGAAGGTCGAACAAGCGATGGCGAACATGGATGCTGATGACGCGCCCAAGCTTTTCAGTGTGACGAAAAAAATTGAAAGCCTAAACCCCCTCCACGTATTTGAGGGGGCTAAACTGTTCCAAAAGGATCGATTTTACTGGATGAATTCCGACCGCACGTTGACTATTACAGGTGTAGGCAGTGTCCGGATGTTGGAGGCGAAAAACGAACGTTACCGTGAAACGGAAGAACAGTGGAGACGGTTGTTGAAACATGCGTGGGTGGAAAACAATTATCCGGATGTTCCCGCAACGGGCATTGTAGCGTTCGGCGGGATGGATTTCGATCCGCTCAAAAGAAAAACCGAGCTTTGGAAACATTTCAAAACAGCGCTTTTTTATATCCCGGAAATCATGCTTACCGTTCATCATTCCGATTATTATGTGACGATGAATACACTTATTGATGAAGCGGATCGTCCGCAAGAAGTGGCGGATAGACTGGTGAATCTTCAAGAAGCATTTTTGAAAGGAAAATCCATTCAAGATGACGCGATAACAGTCGTGAGCCGTCATGAAGTCGAACCGGAACGGTGGAAACAATCCGTCCGGAAGGCAATGACGGAAATGCAAGAGGAAAAAGCAGAAAAAATCGTCCTCGCTCGGGAAATGCAGCTCCAATTCGAGCGTGATGTGAATATAGCTCAAGTTCTGAAAACCTTGTATGAAACGCAGCCGGACAGTTATTTGTTCGCCTTTGAGAGCGAAGGGGACTGTTTTCTCGGTGCGACTCCTGAACGACTTGTGAAATTGGAAAAAAACAAGTTGCTTTCCGCTTGTCTAGCCGGTACCGCACCTCGCGGAAAGACAAAAAAAGAAGACGAGCAAATCGGACAAGGTTTGTTGAATGACAAAAAAAATCGGGACGAACATCATTTCGTCGTGGAAATGATCCGGGATGCTTTGGAGAAAACGTGTGTCGATGTACAGATGCCGAATGCACCTGTATTGCGTCCGTTGACAAACTTGCAACACTTATATACTCCAGTGACTGGGGTGTTGAAGGAAGGCTACTCGATTTTTGATGTCGTGAAACACCTCCATCCGACTCCTGCACTCGGGGGCACACCGACGAATTATTCCCTCCGCTTCATCCGGGATAATGAAGTGTTGGATCGCGGTTGGTACGGTGCACCGATCGGTTGGATCGACAGTGATGAAAACGGCGAATTCGCCGTCGCCATCCGTTCCGCCCTTATTCGGGGAAAGAAAGCTTCTCTTTTTGCCGGGTGTGGTGTCTTGCCGGATTCAGATCCGGAAATGGAATTTGAAGAAACACGGATCAAGATGTTACCGATGTTGAATGTATTGGGAGGACATCAGGAATGAATCATACGGAAACATTAACGAGATATGTCGCAAGTTTTGTCGATGAGTTGATAACAAACGGAATCCGGCATGTCGTCATTTCGCCCGGGTCACGTTCGACACCACTTGCCCTTGCGTTTGCCGAACATGACGGCGTGAAAGAATGGGTCGTCATCGATGAGCGTTCCGCCGGTTTCTTTGCCCTTGGTTTGGCGAAACAGAAACAATCCGCCGTCGCATTAGTTTGCACTTCGGGTTCGGCAGCGGCGAATTATTTTCCGGCGGTTGTCGAAGCCTATCATAGTCGGGTGCCCCTCGTTGTGCTTACGGCCGACCGTCCCCATGAATTAAGGGATGTCGGTGCACCGCAGGCAATCGATCAATTGAAATTGTATGGAAGTTTTACGAAATGGTTCCATGAAATGGCTTTGCCGGAAGCGACGGCCGATATGCTCAACTATGCACGTCGCAATGCAGCGAGGGCCGTGTATATAGCAGAAGAAGGGAATCCCGGCCCAGTCCAGTTGAATTTCCCGTTCCGTGAACCGCTCCCATTGGACTTTTCCTTGGAAGGCATTTGGGAGAACGGATCATCTGTCCGGAAAAACCAGACGGCACCAATCAACGGCAAAAAACAGTTGACGGAAGAGCAATTGACAGAATTTCTCCAACGTTTAACCGGGTTGGAAAAAGGTTTGATTGTCTGTGGTCCGCAAGTGGATGAAGAAATACTTCCGGAAAAACTTGCCGCACTCAGTGAAAAATGGACATTGCCGATTTTGGCTGATCCGTTATCGCAATTGCGCCATGGTCCGCACCGGAAAGAAAACATCATAGAAACCTATGACGCTCTATTGAAAAATGAAAAAGTGCGGGAGCAGATGAAACCGGATTTCATCATCCGCTTCGGAGCCATGCCCGTCTCGAAATCCTATTTGTTTTACATAAAAGAAAATAAAGATATTCCGCAATTTGTCGTGGAAAGCGACCAAGGATACCGCGAACCGACGGGAAATGTGACGGATTTCATATATGCCAATCCGGTTGATTTCTGCGAAGCTCTGTTGGAGATGGAGGCACCACGATTTTCTGAAGCTTGGCTTGAGAGATGGCAACAGATGAATACAATCGCAAAAAAACACCTCACGAGTGGCAATGATGCCAAGCTGACAGAAGGAGATGCGGTTCGGGCATTATCCGAAGTGATTCCGGAAAAGAGCATCCTCTATGTCGGGAACAGTATGCCGATCCGCGATGTGGACACCTTTTTCCTGAATGACGAGAAAAAAATCTCGATTCTCGGGAACCGTGGTGCCAATGGAATTGATGGGACTATTTCCAGTGCAGCCGGTGCAGCCGCTTCCGGAAAGCGCGTGACATTAGTTATCGGCGACTTGGCATTTTTCCATGATATGAACGGTTTACACCCGATCAAACATTATGGGTTCGATATGACGATTCTTTTAATCAACAATAATGGTGGAGGAATTTTTTCCTTCCTACCACAAGCGGAAGACAAAAAGCATTTCGAGGCTCTTTTCGGAACGCCACTCCATTTGGATTTCAGAAAAGCGGCGGAATTGTATGGAGCCGAGTATACGGTTTCCGAAACGGAAAAGGATTTGAAACACGCGTTGCAAGCAAGTTATGGAAGAAGAGGATTGTCCATCATCGAAGTGCAGACGGATCGGGAAGAAAACGTACGTTGGCACCGGGAAAAATGGCGGCAAATCGCCGAAGATGTTTTGCAGAATGAGGGTTGACATTGTATTTCAAAGTGAAAGATATGGAATATTGGTATGAAGACTATGGAGAAGGCACGCCAATCGTATTGTTGCACGGTTTTACAGGGAGTAGCGGCACTTGGGACGAAATCATCGCATCTCGCTTGAAAGGTTTCCGAATCATAACCGTCGATTTGCCGGGACATGGTCGGACGAAAGGAAAAGTCATCAAAACGATGGATGCCTGTGTCGCTGACTTGCATCAGTTGTTCCACAAGCTCGATCTAAAGTGTTTTTTCCTTGCCGGCTATTCCATGGGCGGAAGGACAGCGCTCAATTACGCCGTGAAATACCCGGAAAAGATGAGCGGACTAATTTTGGAAAGTGCCTCTCCCGGCTTGGCGGATGATAGGGAACGAGCGGAGCGGAGGAAAAGGGACGAAAAATTGGCGGACCGGATCGAAAAGGAAGGCCTGGAAGCGTTCGTCGACTATTGGGAAAACATACCGCTATTCGAAACGCAAAAGCGTCTGCCCAAGAATGTGCAACAACAAATCCGCCACGAGCGACTCGCACAAACGGAAACGGGACTTGCCAATTCGCTACGGGGAATGGGGACAGGACATCAGCCATCTCGTTGGGAATCGTTAAAAGCATTGGACCTTCCCGTGTTACTCATGGTCGGGGCAAGAGACGAAAAATTCGTACGCATCAATGAAAAGATGAAAGGGCAATTACCGAGAGCAGAAATGGCAATCTTCCCTGATTGCGGCCATGCGATTCACATCGAAAAACCGTCGGAATTTGCCGAAGCATTATTTGCATTTGCAAAAAGACTTGTACCATGAGAAGATAAAATCAAGTAACCGTTTGAATGGTAAAGGGAGGAAATGAGCTTGACAGTTGAATGGGTTGAAGCGAAAAAATACAAAGAAATCATTTATGAAAAATACGACGGAATTGCTAAAGTGACGATCAATCGACCAGAAAAGCGCAATGCTTTCACACCGCTCACAGTGGAAGAAATGATCGATGCTTTTTCCGATGCCCGGGATGATTCCTCCATCGGTGTCATCATTTTGACAGGAAAAGGAGAAAAAGCGTTCTGTTCCGGTGGTGACCAAACTGTACGAGGACATGGCGGCTATGTCGGTGAGGACAATATTCCGCGTTTGAACGTCCTCGACTTGCAACGGCTCATCCGCACGATTCCGAAACCGGTCATCGCGATGGTTGCCGGTTATGCGATCGGTGGCGGACATGTGTTGCATGTCGTTTGCGACTTGACGATTGCCGCGGATAATGCCATCTTTGGACAAACCGGACCGAAAGTCGGTAGTTTCGACGCCGGTTACGGTGCAGGTTATTTGGCTCGCCTCGTCGGACATAAGCGTGCCCGGGAAATTTGGTACCTCTGTCGTCAGTACACGGCTGAAGAGGCATTCCAAATGGGGCTTGTGAACACCGTCGTTCCGTATGAAAAATTGGAAGAAGAAACGCTTAAATGGTGTGAAGAAATTTTGGAAAAATCACCAACGGCGCTTCGTTTCTTGAAAGCTTCTTTCAATGCGGACACAGACGGATTGGCAGGCTTGCAACAACTTGGTGGGGATGCGACTTTGCTGTACTATACGACGGATGAAGCGAAAGAAGGCCGTGACGCCTTCAAAGAAAAGCGGAAACCGAATTTCAAAAAGTTCCCGCGTTTTCCATAGGAAGTTCGAGAAAACCTTTGCCTTTGTGCAGAGGTTTTCTTTCTGATTGGAAATGTTAATCATAACGATAAAGAAAGGAACAAGTCACTCATGGGAGAAATGATTCCACATTGGCTCACGAAACAATCACAACTTTCCCCAAAACGGTCGGCAATCGAGCTGGTGAACGGCGAAAGCATCACGTTTCAAGAATTGGAAGAAAGAAGCAAACAATTCGCCGGAAGACTAGCAGCTCTTGGTGTCGATAAAGGGCAACATATCGGTGTATTATCTTCCAATTCTTTGGAGATGGTATACACAATTCATGCGCTCAGTTACTTGGGGGCCGTGGCGGTGATGTTGAACATCCGATTGACGGATGGGGAACTGAATTTTCAACTGAATGACGCGGAAGTGGAATTCCTCATCACCGATCAAGAACAAACACAGCGGAATTTGAATGTAGCACAAATGGTCACATATAAGGAAATCGCCGAACAAGACCAAGCGGAAACGAGAAACTTTCGAGAAGACATCCATTTGGATGACGCATTTACGATTATGTACACGTCCGGCACGACCGGTCAGCCAAAAGGAGTTGTCCACACGTACGGCAATTATTGGTGGAGCTGCATCGCATCGGCATTGAATCTCGGACTCCATCACAATGACAAATGGTTGATTTCCTTGCCGCTTTTCCATGTGAGCGGCATGTCGACATTGATGAAAAGCGCCATTTATGGGATGCCGATTTACTTAATGAAAAAATTCGATGAAACAAAAGTCCATGAGGCGATTATGCATGACAACATCACAATTGTTTCCGTCGTGACAGTGATGTTGCAACGGCTTATGGAAAAGTTGGGCGAAGATCGGTATCCGGAAACGATGCGTTGCTTTTTATTAGGCGGCGGTCCGGCTCCGCGGATATTATTGGAAAAAGCGAAAGCGAAAAGCATTCCAGTTTTCCAAAGTTACGGCATGACGGAAACGACTTCACAAATCGCCACGTTGTCAGCTGAAGACGCCCTCACGCACATCGGATCTGCAGGACAAGCGTTATTGCCTGCACAAATTAAAATCGCCGAACCGGCTGAAGATGGAGTCGGAGAAATCATCGTGAAAGGGCCGATGGTGACGAAGGGCTACTATAAAAATGAGGAAGCGAACGAGGAGAGTTTTCAAAACGGTTGGCTTTATACGGGAGATCTCGGCTATCTTGATGACGGTGGGTATTTATACGTCGTCGATCGTCGAACAGACTTAATCATATCCGGCGGTGAAAATATTTATCCGTCCGAAATCGAAAATGCGTTGTTGAAAATTCCGGCGATTAAAGAAGCAGGAGTAACCCGGATGGAAGATGAGACGTGGGGTCATGTGCCGGTCGCCTATGTCGTACTGCAAGAGCCGATTACGGAAGAAGAAATTATTGAAGCGCTTCATGACTATTTAGCGAAATACAAAATACCGAAGAAGATCCATTTTGTAGACAGTTTGCCGCGTAACGCTGCTAATAAACTGATGAGGAACAGGTTGAGGGAATTATAATATCATCTTTGGCTGCCACCATAGGCATCATGTGTTGGATTCGAACTTCTGTTCCGTGACGGAAAGTTGTGCTAAAATGGCCGTACATAGAAAATATCGTTAAAGGTCGTGTTCGTTTTGATTACATTCCGAGATTTTCATAACAATCGTGTACAACTTTCTTTTGAGGATCATCCTTTTTCAAAGGAGCCGAAACATGTCCTCGTCCTCTGTCGTTACAATAAACAATGGTTGTTGACGAAACATAAAACAAGAGGCTTGGAGTTTCCCGGCGGAAAAGTCGAAATAGGAGAAACAGCAGAAGAAGCGGCAGCCCGTGAAGTGTTGGAAGAAACCGGCGGAATCACGTCGTCACTCCATTATATCGGGCAGTATCATGTGGCAGGAAAAAACGATTCCGTCATAAAAAATATATATTTTGCCGAAATCGGTGAAATGGAAAAACAAGAAACTTATTTCGAGACAGAAGGTCCGGTCTTATTAGAAACGATTCCTCATGATGTCAATGTCAATCCTGCATTCAGTTTCATCATGAAAGACAAAGTCATCGATTTCGCCATCGAAGAAATTAAAAAGAAGTTTGCCATCTAGGAAAAAATTTATATGAAAAGAAAAAATCCCAGACGAACGATTCGTCCGGGATTTTTTCATTGGCTGATGTATTGAATATCCTTTTGGGATGAGGATACGATGATTATCCTTTATACAAAGGTCCTGCTTCTCTAATAGCTTCGCTCACATCAGTGAACTTCTTGAAGTTTTCATGGAACTTCATTGCGAGCTCTTTGGCGGCTTGATCATAAGCAGCCTTATCTTCCCAAGTGTTCTTCGGAACCAGTACTTGATCAGGTACACCTGCGACATGGACAGGAATGTCCAGTCCGAAAATCCCGTCACGTACTGTTTCGATGTGATTCAGCTCCCCTTCCAAAGCAGCATGTACCATGGCACGGGTATAGGACAATTTGATCCGTTCACCGACCCCGTAAGGTCCTCCCGTCCAACCGGTGTTGACGAGGAACACATTCGTATTGTATTGATCGATTTTTTCTCCAAGCATATCAGCATACTTGACAGGTGCAAGTGGTAAGAATGGTGCTCCGAAGCATGCGGAGAAAGTCGCTTCCGGCTCGGTTACACCACGTTCGGTACCAGCGAGTTTGCTCGTATATCCGCTCAAGAAATGGTACATGGCTTGCTCTTTCGTCAATTTGCTGATTGGAGGAAGCGTTCCGGATGCATCCGCCGTCAAGAAAATGATTGTGTTTGGATGTCCAGCAACGCTTGGTTTCACGATATTGTCCATATTTTCCAACGGGTAGGCGGCACGGGTGTTTTCCGTCAAACTCGTATCGTCATAATCCGGTTCACTCGTTTCTTCATCGATGATGACATTTTCCAATACCGATCCAAAGCGAATCGCCTTGTATATTTGTGGTTCTTTTTCTTTCGACAAGTTCACGCATTTCGCATAGCAGCCGCCTTCAATATTGAATACACCATTCGGACTCCAGCCATGTTCGTCGTCGCCAATCAAACGACGGTACGGATCGGCGGAAAGGGTCGTTTTTCCAGTTCCGGAAAGCCCGAAGAACAAGGCGACATCTCCTTCTTGACCGACGTTTGCGGAACAATGCATGGAAAGTACATTTTTCTGTGGCAACAAATAGTTCATGACAGAGAAAATCGATTTTTTGATTTCACCGGCATATTCGGTGCCACCAATTAAAACGACTCGCTTTTTGAATGAAATGATGATGAATGTTTCCGAATTTGTCCCGTCGACTTCCGGGTCTGCTTTGAAGCGAGGTGCTGAAATGACGGTGAATTCCGGTTCGTGATTTTCCAGTTCCTCTTTTGTCGGAGCGATGAATAATTGACGGGCGAATAGATTGTGCCAAGCAAATTCATTGAATACTTGAATCGGCAATCGGTAATTTTCATCCGCACCCGCAAAACCTTGAAAGCGGAAAATCTCTTCTTTTTCAAGCAAATAATCGATGACTTTTTTATACAAGTTATCAAAAGCAGCTTCATCGATCGGTTGATTCACGCTGCCCCAATCCACGGTGTTTTCCGTGATTTCATCTTTGACGATGAACTTATCTTTCGGAGAGCGGCCGGTGTATTTTCCTGTCGTTGCATTGATCGCTCCTGTCGCAGTCAACACACCTTCCTCCCGATCCAATACCCGCTCCACCAAGCGGGCGACCGACAAGTTTTGCTGAAGATTTCCATGTTTCAAAAGTCCATTAGCCAATTGCTTATCCACCATTTCCATAAATCATTCTCCTGCCTTTAGAAGGTATTAATTAAAGAAACACATGGGTTTCTTCAATGTTTATGTCAATCTGCCATTAGTATAACACATTTGATTAATTAGTCCATACTATTTACATTTGTTTTTTGAGTAAATTTAGTGTTAAAAAGAAATTCCGTTACCATCTAACGGGTGAGAGCGGTTGCAATAATCCGGAAAACCTATTCCCCCTTTCAAAAACAAGTCAAATATATTCTAACAAATCAATACTAGGAAAGGAAATGAACTACCAAGCTATCAAAAATAAGTCTATTTATTTATTTTTTCGACTGTCATTACAGA
The DNA here is from genome assembly GCA_938004015.1 of uncultured Oceanobacillus sp. Taxonomy (GTDB): domain Bacteria; phylum Bacillota; class Bacilli; order Bacillales; family Amphibacillaceae; genus Oceanobacillus. The sequence continues at coordinate 60 of CALKWU010000064.1, read as the reverse complement.
AGAGGCTCGTTCGTTTCCGCTAAAAAGATATTTGCGACTTTTCCTCTGGTATGCTATACT
>CALKWU010000063.1 GCA_938004015.1 uncultured Oceanobacillus sp. | reverse complement strand
TTGGAGCGATGTGGAACTCGTTTGTGCTTTGTACAATCGTTACGATTGTCGTTCTGTTCATCAGTTCTTTGGCTGGATTTGCTTTTGCAAAATTTAAGTTTCCAGGGAAAAATGTACTATTTATTGCAATCTTGTTAACAATGGTCATCCCGCCTCAATTAGGGTTGATTCCACAATATTTTATTATTGCGAAAGCCGGATTATTGGATACATTGCAAGGAGTAATGATTTTATTCTTCTTGAATCCATTAGGGATATTTCTTATGAGGCAATACATCAGTGAATCTGTATCCGATGAATTGATAGAAGCGGCAAAATTAGATGGAGCATCCAATTCAATGATTTATCGTAAAATTGTGTTGCCGATCATTCTTCCGGCATTTGCCACGTTAGGGATTATCGTCTTTACCGGAACATGGGGAGAATTCCTATGGCAATTTACAGTGCTACGGGATCCTGAAATGTACACGATTCAAGTGGCTCTAGCCTCGTTGAACAATACGTTTAAGGTCGATTTCGGCATGCTCTTATCAGGAGTGTTTTGGGCAACTGTCCCGTTAATTGTTGTATTCCTTCTATTCAATCGACTGTTCATCTCAAGTATCACTGAAGGAGCTGTCAAGTCGTGAAAACAGGAGTAATAAACTTTTAGATTAAGGTGTAATGAGAAAGCAATGAATTTAACCATTAGAAATATCGCAGAAATGGCTGGGGTTTCTCCATCAACTGTATCAAAAGTAATGAATAACTATAGTGGAGTCAGTGAAGAAACGAAAAAGAAAGTTTTGGATGTCATTAAAGAACATGAGTATCAGCCGAGATTTACGGCAAGAACACTCGCAACGAAAAAGTCGAAATTGATTGGTTTGATTTATGCCGGGAAAATAAATGTCGATTTTACCCATCCATTTTTCAATGAGGTGATTACCCATTTTAAAACAGCAATCGGTAAATTGGGTTATGACATCATCATGTTCTCAGATGAAGGATTTGATTATGATGGTGGAAGTTACTTGGCAAGATGCAGATATTACCATGTGGAAGGATGTCTGATCATAGCTGGCGATGAAGTGGAAGAAGCGGTGGAGGAACTTGTGAAGAGCGAGATTCCTTGTGTTGGCATTGATATTGAACTGGATGGCCCAAGATCCAGCTATGTGATGACAGATAATGTGAACTTATCACGAAAAGTTGTCCAATCACTATATTCCAATGGCATTCGGGATATCGGGTTTATCGGTCGTGAACGAAATTCTGCAGTGGCGAGAAATCGGAAAAAAGGTTTTGTCGAAACGATGCAGCAACTCGGAATGGAAATTAATGAAAAATGGATGCAATATGGTGACTACTATGAAGAAAGCGGTTATCGGGCGATGAAAAAAATGTTGGAAACAAAGCCTTATCCTAAAGCGGTTTTCGCCACTTCCGACTTGATGGCTTTTGGTGCTATAAGGGCAGTAAGAGAAGCAGGGCTCCGTGTTCCTGAAGACATCCGTATCATCGGTTGTGATGACATCGACGCTTGTCGTTACAGCAGCCCAAAACTGTCGACGGTCAGGCAATATAAAGATCGTCTTGGTCAGTTGGCTGCTAATATACTGAATGACTTGATCAACAAGAATGTTGAAATTAAACCGGCTTTCATCGATTGTGAGCTGGTTTTAAGAGAATCGTGATTCCCAGCTTTCCTTTTTGCGAAAACCATTACAGAAAAAGAGAATCGGTGTATGGAATGTGGGTAAAACGGTATAGATATTTACGGCTTGCCGCAACATTCCATTCACTTGCCTTTGAATGGCTACCTGAATGAATATCGTAAAAAAAGAGGAAGTAATGATGATAAAACAAAAACGCAAATTCAATATGAAAGGTATTGCAAAAAAAATACGACGGAAAGACCAATCGGAAAAAGCAATTGGAGTGGTGAATTCAGTTGGCAAGAAGATATTAATTGTTTTTGCTGCTGTTTTCCTATTGGTCGCCAGTTTCGGAACTTATACCTTATATGGTATGTACTCAATCAATGACCAATCAGCGGAATTGGAAGAAGTTTGGTTGCCTTCCGTTTCGACACTGAGTGAAATGCGATTTCTAGTGGAACAAGTCGTGGCTTTCCAATTATTCTATGCCACTGCGGAACAATTGGGAGAATTAGACGATATTGAAGAACGGTTGGATCTGATTATTGCGAACCTCGACGATTTGTTTTTAGAGTATGAAGAAGTCATCACTTCAACGGAAGAGCAGACAGTATATGAACAATTTCGACAAGAATGGGACGATTATCTAGAAGTCCATGATCAAGTTTTAGCGTTGTCACGTGCTTCACATACCGATGAAGCAACGGAAATGATCAAAACTTCGAGACAGCAAATAGAAATCGTTGAAGGCCATTTAGGGAAACTCGTCGACATGAATCTACTCGAAGCAAGACGTGCTTCAGAAGAATCCAATCAATTGGTTGCCGAATCGGTAGTGATATTGACCATTTCCATCGTTTTCATTCTTTTATTGTTGCTATTTATCGGATTATTTTTCAGTCAACATCTATCACGACCTTTAAAGTCAATCTCTACGACGGTTAGACAGGTCGCTAAAGGAGATTTGACGACAGAAGCGATCATTGTAAAAAACAAGGATGAAATCGGTCGATTGACAATAGACTTTAATCAAATGACTGAGAGATTAAAAACGTTGATCCGTGATTGCTTAAAACATGCCGATATCGTGGCAAGTGCTTCACAACACGCGGCAACCCATGCAGAAGACACAAAATACGCCTCTGAACAAATTTCCTTAGCGATTCAAGAAGTGACGAATGGAACAGAAAAACAAGTCATGCATGCTGCCGATGCCAACCGGCAAATTAAAGATATTTCTGCAGAAATGGAACGCGTGGCGAAACTGATGACATCTGTCGCCGATCTTGCCTTAACGACAAATGAACAAGCTAAATCCGGACAAGAAATTGTTTCGAATACAGCTGCGCAAATGAACGAGATTCAACAAAACGTGTTGAACAGTCAACAAATTGTTGCGGCACTCGGTGAAAAGTCAGAGAAAATCGAGGAAATTGTCACTTTGATTACGGATATTTCAAGTCAAACGAATTTATTGGCGCTCAATGCTGCTATTGAAGCGGCAAGGGCTGGTGAACAAGGACGAGGGTTTGCGGTTGTCGCTGATGAGATACGGAACCTTGCCGATCAGTCGATGAGTGCGACAGATGATATTAAAACGATTATTGAAGAAATTCAATTAGAAGTAAAGAATGTAGACGAATCGATGCTGGACGGTACAAAAACCGTGGAAAAAGGTCGTCAAATGATGGAAGAGACGTATTCGTTCTTCAGTGGGATATTAGAGCGTATCGGTGAAGTGAATGTCAATTCGCAAGACGTCCGGGCGATTGTTGAACTTGTATCCGAACATACAGAAAAAATGGTTGAAATGATCGATTCGATTACGAGTATATCGGAAGAAGCTGCTGGAAAATCACAGGAAGTGACAGCTGCTGCCGAAGAGCAATTTGCCTCAATGGAAGCTATATCTGAATCATTGGATATCCTTAGCAATAAGGCTAGTGAATTACAAGGACTTGTTAATACATTTAAGGTGTAATTTCAAAAAGGTGGCATCAATATGTTTACATTGACAGACAACCATGAATTTGTAATCGAAAATTTTCAGGAATTCCATCCATTTTCAAGTTTTTTACCAGGAATTGTAGGGGAAGATGGCATCCCGCTTTGGGCATTTTATATTAATCGCGGGCAAGCGATGGCAGGATTCGGTATCCGTGATAAAGATTCTGCGATTACAGAGTTTTTCCCTGCTGACAAATCATATCAAATGGTTCCGGTTCAAGGGTTCAGAACGTTTGTAAAAATGATCGATGGCGATGATATTTCTGTATTTGAGCCGTTTTCTATTATCAGAGATCATGAAACCGTCCAGGAAACGTTGACGATTGGTATGAATCATATTGAGTTGAATTATCGGAATGAGAAACGTGGTCTAGTTTTAACAGTAGAATATTTCATACTCCCCCACGCGCCTTTAGCAGGACTCGTTCGTGACGTCTCATTGAAAAATACAAGTGGAAAAGTACTCGATATGGAATTAGTCGACGGACTAGCAACGATTCTTCCAAGTGGGTTGAACAATGCTGCTTATAAGGAGCTCGGGAACACGTTAAAAAGTTGGTTTGATGTTGAAACGATCAATAACCAATTCAATTTCTATCATTTACGAGGAAGCACAGAGGATACGGCTAATGTTTCCGAAATCCATGACGGTAATTTTTATACGAGCCTCATTGTATTCGATAACGATAAAGACGAGATTGTCGAACCGATTTATGATCGGGCGTTGATTTTTGGAAATGACTTGACACTGCAACATCCAGTTCATTTTCAACAAAACTCTCTTGCTCGTCTGCAAAAACAAGGACAAATTTCAACGAATAAAGTTTCCTGCGGTTTTACACCTGTTGCGAGAAAACTCCATCCTGAAGAGAGTATGCGGATTGTCACATTGATTGGCTACGCAGAAAATAGAGGGATTATACAAGAGTTCATTCGTGATAAGTTCACGAGTAAAAACATGCTGGAATATAAGCGACAAGCAAAATCGATTGTACAAAAACTAACGGACCATGTGAAAACAGAAACGACTGAACATTTATTTGATGCCTATGTAAAACAAAATTATTTGGATAATGGTCTACGTGGTGGGGTTCCGCATTTTTTTAAACATAAGGATCGTCAACATGTTTTCTATCTTTATTCCCGCAAACACGGTGACCTGGAAAGGGATTACAACTTTTTCACCATCAGTCCGACCTACTATTCCCAAGGGAATGGGAATTACCGTGACATCAATCAAAATCGGCGATTGGATGTCTTGTTCCATCCGCAAATTAAGGACTACAATATCAAACATTTTGTCAATCTTATTCAACTGGATGGTTACAATCCGCTTGTCATTAAGGAAGTTCAGTACACAATACAAGATATCGACATTGATTTTTCCGTTTATGGACTTACATCGCTTCAAGCAGAAAAATTGCGGAAACGATTGATGGAACCATTTGCACCAGGAGATATCTTTAAGTTGATCATGCAGGAAGAAGTAGAACTGAATCTTCCTTTTGAACAATTATTAACGGAAATTTTATCGGTTGCAGAAGAGTCGTTGGCGGCAGAACATGGAGAAGGATTTTGGATCGACCATTGGACGTATAACTTGGATTTGATCGATAGTTATTTAGCGATATATCCCGACAAAGCGAATGATTTGTTTTTTGGAACAAAGTATCGGTTCTTCGATAGTCCTGCCTATGTGAAACCACGTGATCAAAAATATGTCCATACTGAAGGGAAATTGCGCCAGTACGAAGCCGTCGCAATCGATGAAGCAAAACAGCAATCATTGGAGACGACAGGCGATCTCTGGGTAAGAAGTCAATACGGCAACGGGAAAATATATGAAACGAATTTATTTTCAAAACTGATGTTGCTTGCGGCAATTAAAACCGCGACCATCGCTCCCTTTGGGTTGGGGATTGAAATGGAAGCTGATAAACCGGGTTGGAATGATGCTTTGAATGGATTACCTGGAATGCTGGGTTCTAGTACATCAGAACTTTACGAATTGAAACGCCTTCTCATGTTGTTGGAAGAAGCTGGAAGAGTATCCGATGGAAAAATAATCTTTCCAATGGAAGCCCGTAATTTAATCGTTCCGCTTGCTGAAAAGATTCGCTCTTCCGTCCAAACGAATGAAGAAGACAGTTTAACTTACTGGAAAGAAGTCAGCGAAATGAGGGAGGCATATCGGGAAGCGATTCGACATGGAATTAGCGGTGAAAACTTTGAACTTTCCACCGAAAAAGCGCTGGACATATTACGTGTTTTTAAAGGACGGGTGGAACGGGCATTAAAACATGTGGAAACGTATAACGAAAATGGGCTTGTCCCAACCTACTTTTACTTTGAAGCAACAAGTGAAAGTGATGATCCAAGCGCAATTTTACAACTTCAACCTCGTGCCGTTACGCCATTTTTAGAGGGTGTTGTTAAAAAAATGAAACTAAGTGAAAGGAAAGAAGAGGCTGAAGCGATCTATCGGGCAGTGAAAAACTCCGATATCTTTGATGAAAAATTGGGGATGTACAAAACAAGCATGCCCATTGCAGACGAACCAATAGAACTTGGTCGGGCTAAGTTTTTCACACCGGGTTGGTTGGAGAATGAATCGATTTTTATGCATATGGAATACAAGTATTTGCTTGAGGTGTTGAGACAAGGACTGGCCGAATCATTTTTCCAAGATATCCGAACAGCGCTTGTGCCATTTTTAGATCCGAATCAATATGGCAGAAGCATCTTGGAAAACTCATCTTTTATTGCAAGCAGCGCGAATCCAGATCCACAACTCCATGGTCGCGGCTTTGTTGCCCGGTTAAGCGGGTCGACGGTGGAGTTCTTGAATATGTGGATGTTGATGTTTATAGGAAAACGACCATTCACATACAATTGGGAAAATGGAAAACTGGAGTTCCGTTTGCAACCAACATTGCCAAGTTGGTTGTTCAAAGAGCATGGAACGGTTTCCTTGAAGTGATCTATCAAAATGAAAGCAGAAAAGATACGTTTGGTGAAGAGGGGGCAGTTCCAGTCAAGTATACAATCATTGACCGTAACGGGAACGAACAAGTCATTTCGGCTCCGACCATCACTGGAGCGAAAGCATTCGATATACGGAATGGGAAAGTGGCAAAGATGATGGTCGAGCTTGAATAAGCAATGATGATCGGGGATCGGAAATCTCCTTTATCCTGAATATATTGCTTCTTTTCTAGAATATCTTAGAAAAGGGGTATATACCTGGGATGTTTTCATTGTAATCACCCTTATTTTAACAACAGTTTGGAGGAATAACATTGAAGCAATATTTAGCTTTTGATATAGGGGGAACCGAAACAAAATATGGACTGATCAATGAACGAGGGGAGATTCAAAAATCAGGAAAATTCTCATCGCAACAATCCGATGGGAAACATGTGCTGAAAGAGATTAAAAAGCTCACACGCTTAAATGAAAATGACATAGATGGTTTGGCTATCAGTGTCCCAGGTTTCGTCGATACAGTTTCAGGTTTTATTGAATATGGCGGCGCATTTCGCGAATTTGATCGTTTTCATATGAAATCTTATTTGGAAAACGAATTGGAGATTCCGGTATCCGTGGAAAATGATGTCAATTGTGTTGCATATTCAGAGAAATGGTTGGGAAATGCCCGAAATGACACCGATTTTTTATGCATCACGATTGGAACAGGAATCGGTGGCGCCTTGTTTTTGAATAATCGATTGTATCGAGGAGTATTCAATCGAGCCGGGGAGTTTGGCTATATGGTCACGCAAAATAAAGAAAATGATATTTTGGATGATACACTGAATCATACATCAACGATGCTTGTCTTACGGAAAAAATTTGCCGCAGCCAAAAATATGTCGTTGGATCAAGTGACAGGAATAAAAGTATTCCAAGCTTATGATGCTGGGGATGAAGATGCCAATCGTATCGTGACGGAATTTTATGAATCGATCAGCCGGATGATTTACAGTCTTTCTTACATTATCGATCCGGGAAAAATCCTAATTGGTGGGGGCATTTCCAATCGGCCTACATTTTTACAAGAACTACATGCGCAACTTGGACAATATGGAATAAATGACGACATATTAGAAGTGGATATTTGCTATTTTAAAAACCATGCAGGAATAGTAGGCTCAACCTATCATCATATGCAGCAAAAAAATAATTAAGCTTATCAACGTCGGAAATGGAAGTAAGAAAGTTGAAAACAATAAAAGGGAGAGACGCCAAGATGTTACATGAAACGCTGAAATCTTTTCCAGCAAATTTCCTTTGGGGTGCAGCTTCAGCGGCATACCAGGTGGAAGGTGCGTGGAATGTGGATGGAAAAGGGATGTCCAATTGGGATAAATTTGTCCGCATCCCCGGTAAAACGTTCAAAGGGACAACCGGTGATGTTGCTGTTGACCATTATCATCGTTATAAAGAAGATATTGCGTTAATGGCAGAAATGGGCATGAAAACATATCGTTTTTCGATTTCCTGGTCACGGATTTTTCCTAACGGCAAAGGAGAAATCAACCAGAAAGGAATTGATTTTTATAATCATGTCATTGATGAATTGTTGAAATATAACATCGTACCCATTGTAACCATTTATCATTGGGATTTACCGCAAGCTTTGCAAGATGAATACTCCGGTTGGGAATCAAGACAAATTATCGAGGATTTCACAAATTATAGTACGACGTTATTTAAAGCTTTTGGCGATCGGGTGAAATATTGGGTTTCGTTGAATGAGCAAAACGTTTTCACCCGATTGGGTTATCAGACGGCGATGCACCCGCCTGGAGTGAAAGATGATAAATTATTTTATCAGGTCAATCATCATGCGAACTTAGCTAATGCCGCCGCGATAAAAGCTTTCCGCGAATATGTGCCTGATGGAAAAATCGGTCCAAGTTTTGCTTACTCTCCAGCATATGCCAAAACCGCAAAACCAGAGGATGTATTGGCGGCAGAAAATGCTGAAGAACTTAATAGTCATTGGTGGATGGATGTTTATGCCTGGGGCGAATATCCGATAGCTATGTGGAATGACTTGGATAGAAAAGGAATTGCACCGGTTGTAGAAGAAGGCGATTTTGCTTTATTAAAAGAAGGAAAGCCGGACTTTATGGGTGTAAACTATTATCAAACAACAACTTATGAGAAAAATGAGTTGGATGGTGTCACTTTGGACGGTCATTTCAACACGACGGGGAAAAAGGGGACAATGGAAGATACTGGTATCCCAGGACTTTTTAAAACTGTTGAAAATGAATATTTGGAAAGGACGAATTGGGATTGGAATATTGATCCCCAAGGTTTGCGGATTGCTTTACGTCGAATAACGAATCGCTATAAGTTACCGATTTTGATAAGTGAAAATGGTCTTGGTGAATATGACAAAGTGGAAGAAGATGGTACGATCAACGATGACTATCGTATAGACTATATTCGTTCACATATAAAAGCGATTCAAGAAGCGATTACGGATGGCGCGGATGTGATCGGCTATTGTGTTTGGTCCTTTACGGATCTTTTGAGTTGGTTGAACGGCTTCCAAAAACGATATGGATTTGTCTACGTCAACCAGCACGAAGAAGGAGAACACGACCTTCGCCGAATCAAAAAGAAAAGTTTTTATTGGTACAAGAAAGTCATCGAAACGAATGGAGAAGAATTGTGATTGGGCTTTTCAAGAATAAGCATTAGTAGCAAACAAGACATGATAGGTTAATAATTGAATGGACTGATTTTGTGTGGGACTTCATTTAACTTCTTGGCAGAAGATAATGAAGTCCTGATTTTTTTAAATACATTAAACTGAGTAAGGAAAAGCAGGTCGCTATTTGAGTTTTTAAAAAAGGAAGGCGTTGGACACAAGATTAATCCATATTAAGATAGATTTAAAAAAATAGATTTTACTCATTAGACAAATGGCTTATTTCTAGGTAAAATCAATAGAGTAATAGGTGTAAAGACGCCCAAAAATATAAAAGGTGGATAAAAAGTCCAATTTCGTTTGTCCTTTCAATCTTGTTTATTCAAACTACAAAAAATGATGAGTCGCTTTATTATTTATTTTAGCAAATGTGACGGTTTCATAAAATCCTCAATTGACATATTTCTGTAAGACCGCGATGCGTCGTTTTTCTATGTTTGGAAATCGAACTTCTAACCTTCAAACAATTGCAATTGCAGCGATGAATGAACTTTTAGGCGCATTAAACTTAGACTTGATTACGTTGAAAGACTCCTATTTTTAACAGTCAATTCGTGCTTTTCAAGTATGTGTAACCATTCATCCAACCAAATGAAAACCCAGTTTCGAATCCAAATCGATCCTCGAAACTGGGTTCTCCTGCTGAAGGCGGTGCAGGAAAATTTCAACATAGTAAACAGTAGAAAGTGTCTATTTATGAAATCGATGATCCTTTACATCAGAGAAAAACATCTTAGGGTGAGGGGAAAATAACGTTGATTTTGATTGCTGATGACTCGAAGTTTATGCGTATTTCTTTAAAACGGATTCTTCAGGAACATGGCTATTCTCAATTTGTGGAAGCGGAGAATGGGCTGCAGACCGTGTTGCTTTATCGTCTCGTGAAACCTAAACTCGTCTTTCTTGATATTACGATGCCTGTAAAAGATGGATTGACTGCACTTCAAGAAATTAAAGAGATGGACCGGGATGCAAAGGTTGTCATCTGCACTTCCTTATCCACTGAGGAAAATAAAAAACGCGCCTATTCATTAGGTGCGGCTGCTTTCATTACGAAGCCACATTTAGAGGTGGTTCCTTCCATTGCCAAAAAACTTTACTCAAACTCGGGAGAAAGGAGTTTATGACTCTATTGTTTTCGAATATGACAGGTTTATTCACCAAATTAAAAAATAATTTATTCAGAGAAGAAGAACAGGATCAATTATCCGGGCAACAAAGTATAAATTCACTCAGGATCAGCAAGACTGGGACTGCAAGTCCTGATCAGCAAAAAAGAAAGTACTATCGTTTTGCTTTCACTCATCCGGTTTTGGGGAATATGACTGTGATCGAGGTGGGTAATAAAACCGTTGATGTGGGTAAAGCGGGAATCTTGATACAGGATGTCAGTTTAAGAGGGTTGAAGATTCAATCGGATTTGTCTCTTCCCGTAACACAAAACATGCGTTTCCTCTTTGAATTCAACATGATGGGGGAAACATTCAACTTGCCTGGAAAAATGATGGGAAGCATGATACGTATGTCTACGGGGTCCAGTTGGAAGCCAACCAAAGGGACGACGAGCGGTTGGCGCCGATCATCAATAAAATGACGGCGTTGAAGAAACGAAACTTGGAAATTCCGGACACACCATTTTATTACGACGATCCTAATCGTTATTTTATTTAATGAAATATAAAGAATGGAGCGGGGGGGCCAGCTTTTTGTTTGGTTAGAGTGTCGGTGTAGTTGGGAGCGCTTAGGTCCGGCTTATCATGTTCGTGACATGATTTTTTCATATATACTTGAAAATATGGAATTATATTCTAATATATAGGAAGATGGAATCGATCAGTTTATCTTGCGGATATGTTTCATTCAAACACTTTGAATAGAGAGAGGTGATATTTTGGAACATCATGAGCAATTGTTTGGAACGAAAGCTATCAGAAAAAAGGGTGTTTTTTTTGTTTTTCTGAAAAGATTCCTCACTTTACAAACGTTTACATTTTGGGTCTTCACTTATTTGGTTTCAATTGCCATTTTCTACTTTTTTTCCATGAATCTACCATTCATAGATATTATGAATTTGATTTTTTTTCCTTTTTCATTGATTTTACTTGGTAGTATTGGAAATCGTTTTTATTTTTCAGTGCCCTTTTTGCATACAATCTTGTATCCAAGCCTTCATAAAAAACATTATCCAAATAATGGATTGGCTAAAATCATTTTGTACATTGTAAAAGTGATTCTTTTCTATTTTGTCTGGTTCTATTCGTTTTTTATAGGAATCATCGGTCTGCTTTTATCCATCCATCATACGAGAATATTAGTAAAGTAGGTGTTGCGGATGAGGAATATTTGGAAGGTGAAGCCCGGAACGAAGCGAAGTCTTGTCGATGTGTTAAAGGTTTGCGAGAAAGGTGATATTGTTTTGTTGGCACCTGGAGAGTATAATTTTCCCGCGACGACTCTCCTTTTGAATAAAGCCGAAAAAGTGGAAATAAAAGGGACTGGTGAAGAACCGACTGAAGTGACCATTAACGGTTCAATACATATCATTGGGAAGATTCATGTAACCTTATCCAATTTATCAATCAATGCTTCCCATCAAAGTAACGGGATTTTGATTAAACATGGTGCGGAAGTCCAATTACATAACGTGATCGTCACTGGTGAATTGGAAGGCAAATATCCGGCGATTTATTGTACGAAATCGATTTTGAAAATCGAAGCGTCGGAATTTTATTTCACAAGAGGAAAGATTTCCGGTGTTTTCATCGGTGAAGAGTCTGATGCGACGATCCATTCTTCGATCATGACATCACTTAATGTATCGAAGTCGAATGTTCAGTTACATAACAACCAAATACAAGAAGCGTTTTATGCTTTAAAAAGTGCGATTATCCATTCAAACGGTATCTTGAATCTACTCGCAATGGATGAAGGATATTATACGATGGTCGTGGACTCAGGTTCCAGGGTGAAAATCGAATCGATCCATGCTGGTCGAAATCCTGTCGTTGCAAAAGTTGAAAGTGCCGTATTCACGTTGACAGAGGCAAAGGTAGAAGAACCTTCCTCTGTGGAAGTCCGTTTCGACAAACAATCGAAGGTCGATATTGCAGATGACAAGGTATATGTGACGAAACTTGAGACGATGGAAAAGCGTCGAGGGAATTCTCGACAGAAGGCGAATAAAAGAAAAGCAATGGATGAATTGAATTCCCTTTACGGTTTGGAAAATGTAAAGAAGGAAGTTAAAAAGTTCATTAATCTCGTGAAATTCAACCGACTGCAAAAGAAACAAGGCAAAGAATCGACCTCTGTGACGTTACATTCATTATTTTTAGGCAATCCTGGGACGGGGAAGACGACCGTTGCCCGCATTTTAGGACGGGCATTACATGAAGAAGGGGTCATCCCTACAAGTAAGTTTGTCGAAGTGACGCGAAAAGATTTAGTCAGTCCTTATATCGGGGAAACGGCTGAAAGGACACAAAAGATTCTGGAAGAGAGCAAAGGCGGTATTTTATTTATTGATGAAGCGTATGCCCTTTACAGTGAATCAGAGAAAGACTACGGTCAAGAGGCGGTTGACACGATCATTACATTTATGGAAGACAACCGTCACAATACGATGATCATTTTCGCCGGTTATACGGACGAGATGAATCGGTTCTTGAAGATGAACAGCGGCCTGAAGTCAAGAATTCCGAATGTGTTCGAGTTTGAAGATTATACGCCTGAAGACATCGCAGAAATCGGCTATTTGGATCTAAAGAAAAAAGGTTACATCGTGAATGAGGGAAAATATAAAGATATTATCAAATGGTTATACAGTCATAGCGTGGACAAGAGTAATGCCAGATGGGTGCGGAATATGAATGAAAAAATCCTCGTATCCCATGCGAACCGGGTAGTTGAAAGCGGAAGAAAAGATACGCAAACGATCATGGATGAAGATTTGGAGTTGTTGACGGGAAGTCAAAACGTCAATAAAGACAAGAAGATTGACGAGCTTTTACAACAGCTGGATTCTTTAGTTGGTTTACGTGAAGTGAAAGATTACATTCACGATTTGATCAAACAAGCAAAAGTCGATCGGTTGTTGATGGAAGAAGGCAGTTTGGCAAGTAAACCTTCCTACCATATGATATTTGCCGGAAATCCGGGAACGGGAAAAACGACGGTGGCAAATATTATTGCGCAACTGTTTCATTATTTGGATATGATGCCGACAGCAAATGTAAAAGTAGTGGATCGTTCTGACTTAGTGGGACCCTATATTGGACATACGGAGAAAAGAACGAAGGAAGTCCTCGAACAAGCAATGGGTGGCGTGTTATTTATCGACGAAGCTTATCAATTGGCCGGAAGTTCAGAAAATGATTTTGGCAAACAAGCAATTGAAACGTTGCTGACGTATTTGGAAAATCATCGGGATAAATTTATTGTCATCTTGGCTGGGTATACGGAAGAAATGGAGGAATTTTTGGCCGTCAACCCAGGTCTGAGATCCCGGATTCCGAATAAGATTATTTTCCCTGATTACAGTCCAGAGGAAATCGCCACAATTGTGGAAAAACATGTTACAAAAGATTGGGAAGTGAACATTCCCTTACTGCGTTCAACTGTGATCAACATTTATTCA
>CALKWU010000062.1 GCA_938004015.1 uncultured Oceanobacillus sp. | reverse complement strand
AGCGAGGAAAACGATCGTCTGTTAGCTGAAGGTGCCTCTGCTAAAGCTATGGACATCGAATACCGTAAAGAAGTCTATAAAGAATGGCAAGAGTTGATGGTAGAAGAAATTCCGGTATTCCCGACGCTTTACCGTTCTGTACTTGTGCCGGTCAACAACCGTGTAACTGGCTACTCTATCGATGTAAGCTGGAACGGATGGCATGAGGTCGGAGTGACACAAGAAGACCCAATTCTACCAGAATAAGCCACAATAGTAAAAAGCCCGCTGATTTCAGCGGGCTTTTTTGCGTTTTCAGCCATTCGATTCAGTCGATGATGCCAAGTTGTTTCAATCCATTATATATCCCTGCGTCCTCCACATCTGTCGTACGATGAGTCGCATAATCAAATAAATCCGGATGAGCATTGCCCATGGCAAAACTTGTACCGACGGCGAGCATCATTTCTTTGTCGTTCATTCCGTCTCCAAAGGCAATGGCTTCTTCCTCACTTATATTCAAAACTTCAAGCACTTTCTTTACTGCTTCCCCTTTGTTCACATGTCGGCGGATAACATCACCGGCATGATGTAAGCCGGGGATATTGACTTCAGAAAGGTGGATGCTTTGATCGATTGCTTCATATTCTTTAAATTGTTTATCTTGCAATTTCATCACGGTGATTCCGAGTACTTCTAAAATATGTGACCCGGTATATTGTTCATTTCTTTCCATTTCAAAGGTTTCGATGAATGTTTCCGTCACTTCATCATCCAAGGTGGAGAAATAATTTTTGCCATTTGTATAGAGTACGAATTCATGTTCATGTCGTTTAGCTGTTTCTACAATTTCTTCCACAGTCTCTTTTTCGAAAGGATTATTGACGATCGTTTCACCTTGAATCTCAGCGTACGCTCCATTAAAACCGATGGCACTAGCGATGTTCAAATCGTCCATCAATGGTTTGATTTCATGTAGTGGCCTACCGGTTGCAATGAATGTATGGATACCTTGTGTTTGCAATTGCTCGATTGCTTCTTTTGTCATAGGTGAATAGCGATGATCCGGCATTAGGATCGTTCCGTCTATATCCAAAAAAACAACTTTATACGTCATGTTCTTCTCCTTTGCTGCAAAATTGGGTCAATCAGGGACAGTCCCATTTGACCACTGGGACAAATGGGACTGTCCCGTTGTCTCATTTATAGTTTATCATCTTCCACTTCGTTTAACCAATTTTCGACGATTTGTATCGTTTCTTCCAGCGTGCCATCTTCAAATGGGGAGCGGAGATTAGCTGCTTTTATCAGCTCCAGGAAAGAT
>CALKWU010000061.1 GCA_938004015.1 uncultured Oceanobacillus sp. | reverse complement strand
TTTTGCCAAGGCAATGTCCTTCAATTACAATAGACATAATCAGATGAGACAAAGGGGGAATCAAGTTGACGGAGTTTACCCATTTTAATGAACAAGGACGGGCGAGAATGGTCGATATTTCGGAAAAGACTGCAACAAAGCGTGTCGCCATCGCTCGTTCCAGTGTGCTCGTTTCCAAAGAAATCTATGAAAACATCATCGGTCATAAAAATAAAAAAGGAGATGTGTTGGCGGTTGCGGAAGTCGCCGGAATTATGGGAGCTAAACAGACCCCTGCACTTATTCCAATGTGTCATCCCATCCCGTTAAGTGGCGTCTCCATTTCTTTTGAGTGGAAACACAAAGAAAATGACAGCTATGAATTGCTCATCCATGCAAAAGTAAAAACGACCGGCAAGACGGGGGTTGAAATGGAAGCATTGACTGCAGCGACGACGACAGCTTTGACGGTATACGACATGTGTAAAGCCTTAGACAAGGGGATCGTCATCGGAGAAACGTATCTGCTGGAAAAAAGCGGGGGAAAAAGCGGAGATTATCGAAGGAAGTCATGAATACAAACAAGACCAGACAACGTAAATCCGCTCGTCTGGTCTTCTTATATTACAAGTCTTTTTTCAATTCACCAACACCGTGGGCAATTTCCGGAAGAATCAATTTCTTCATCCCCAACTTCACTGCTCCGGTCGAACCCGGCAAAATGAAAACAAGCCGATGGTTAACCGTTCCACAAGTAGCTCGTGACAACATGCTGGCACTGCCGATATCTTCTTGGTAACTGATCATCCGAAACAATTCGCCGAACCCGGGGATTTCTTTGACAAATAGCGGCTGAACCGCTTCAATCGTCACATCCCGAGTAGCGATCCCCGTCCCCCCGTTCAAAATCATCGCGTCGACATCTTTATTTTTCGCCAGTTGTTTCACCGTCGCTCGGATGATTTCCACTTCATCCGGAACGATTTCATAACAGGTAACTTCATGTCCAGCTTCCGTCAGCTGTTCAACAATCCAATGACCACTTTTATCGTTCGTTTTATTCCGGGTGTCACTGACGGTGATGACTGCGCATTTCACCCGTTCCGGTGCTGTATTTTTATGGTCTTCATGCATCGTTATCCCTCAATCCATCACGGATATGGACGTCGTAATCATTCCGTTCGTTGATGTTGATGAATGGCGTATCCTCAACAAATGGAACATATTGCGTTTCCACCTTATCAAGAAGTGCCCGCATCATTAAACGATCATCTTCCAACAATTCACGTATCGTCGGTTTCAACGTGTGATGATATAATCCGATGAGCGGTTGAAACTTTCCGTTTACGACCGGAATAACCACCTGCACTCCTTCTTTCCTTTCAACCCATAATCGTTCGAAAACTTTACTTTCCATAAAAGGGACATCTGTCGGTATGATCGCATACCAGGAAGCTTCCCTATGAACCATCGCCGTGTAAATTCCGGCTAATGGACCTTTTCCTGAGTAGTTTTCCACATCAGTAAAAACATCCATATCCACTTCATCGTTGAATTTTTCTTTCAAATCGTCATTCGTTATGACAATCAAGGCATCCGCCATTGGACGCAGTGCCTCGATCGACCAATGATAGAACGGTTTTCCATCTTTTTCGGCAAAAGATTTGGCGCTTCCGAATCTCCTTGACATTCCTCCGGCAAGAAGGACACCGACTATTTTACCGTCCATTTTGGATACTCCCTTATTTTCAATCAACCGCCGCTCACAGGAGGGATGAGGGCGACCGTATCTCCGGCGGTGACGATATCATCGTCTTTGGCATACTCTTCATTCACCGCAGTCATCACTCCTTTTAGACGCAACTGCGGATAATCCGATTCCAGTTTCTCTTTCAATTGGCGAACATCCGCTTTCTCCAACGGGATTTCCAAGCTCGTTTTCCCAATGCGCTCCTGTAATTCGGCAAACAACAAGACTCTAACCATGAAAATTCCTCCCCTCAACTTTCATGCTGCCTTTATTTAAAAATCGTAGCATGATTCTATTCGGTCTGCAATTCAGGCAAAAGATCAACGACCCTTTCCGGATGGGTATAGATGTTCATCCGATCTTTCCGCGCAAAACCGATGACGGTTATTCCAAGATCTTCAGCCAATTTCACAGCCAAGTCCGTAACAGCCGATTTGGAGATGATCAAACCGATCCCCATTTTCGATATTTTCAACAAGACTTCAGAAGAAACCCTGCCGCTGAAGACGACGAGTTTCCCTTTAGCCGGGATTTTCTCCTGTAACATCGCACCGAAAATTTTATCCAGGGCATTATGCCTTCCGATATCCGTTCTCGTGAAAAGCAATTCGCCAGGCGTTGCCAATGCCGCATTATGGACGCCGCCGGTACGTTGGAATTCCGGTGAACTGTCCATCAAGCAATTCATCAGCTTGATACATTCTTCCACCGTAATATCCAGTTTTGTCGTGATCGTTTTTGCAGTGCGGGCATCGCTCTTCAAATAAAACTGCCTGCTCTTCCCACAACAGGAACCGATGAATCTGCTGGAATGGTCAAACTGGCTTGGATCGAGGGGACGGTGGAGCGCAACATGAGAAAACCCGCCATACGTATCGACTTGGATGCTTTTGATTTCGTCAGCGGTACGTATGACCCCCTCGGAAGCGAGAAAGCCGATCGTTAGATCTTCCAAACCGTTCGGGGAGCAGACAATGGTCGCAAATTCTTTCCCGTCCACCATGACGGTAAGCGGGAATTCGATGGCAATCACTTCCGGGACCGTTTCCTGTGCATCTCCATTTATTTTAATCGTCTTCCACCCAGCTTCTTCAATTTTCGTCATGAAATCACCTCCTAGCTCGGTTCCATTTCCAGTTCTTCGATGCGCTTTTCTGCGTATTTCGTATCCTTCTGTGCATAGAAAGTGTCAGCTTTTTCGACGATGACCGCCGTATTGTATTCCGGTATTCCGGCATGATCTTCATAAACTCCTTGAGGGATGACGACATTTCCTTCCGGCCAGTGAAGTTCAATATTCCCTGATTTGATGTTGACGAATTTCGCTTGACCACGGTACATTCCGTACTGATTATAAACGACGATCGGATCCCCTTCTTCAATTCCGAGCTCACGGGCATCTTCCTCGTTCATCAATACGTCATCCCGTTCCGCTGCATTGAATGGGTCCCGCTCATCATAAATCATCGAGTTGAACTGTTTTCCTCGTCTCGTCGTCACATAGAAATGGCCTTCCGGTTTCCGCAACTCTGGGATTTCCACCAGGATCAAATTGCCTCTGCCATCCGGTGTCGGACAAATTCCACCTTCACAGAGCCACGCTCCACCCCATTGGAAGACGTCGCCCCTCTCTTTCAAATGCTGGATGCCATCGTAATTCGGATTGGCGATTGCAATTTCCTCCCTGATTTCCGCAGCGGAAGTGAAATTGATTTTATCACTTTCCTCCGGTTTCACCCGTTTCGCCAAATCGACGTATATTTCCCATTCGCAGCGTGCTTCTTCAATACGCGGCCCTTTGATTTCCGGTGAGAAGTAAACCATCCGTTCCGTCGAAGTCGATGTCCCTCCACCTTTTTGCTCGTAACGTGTCTGAGCCGGCAGGACGATGACCGCTTCTTTCGCATCCACTAAAGTGGACGTGTTGAAAATGATGTCTTGATGCACACGGATATCGACGTTTTCCAAGCAACGCCGGACAAAATCAGGATTCGGCATCGTTTCGAGGAAGTTTCCTCCGGACAAATAATAAAGCTTCAATTTCCGTTCATGGTCTTCCGGCAACAGGGCATTTTCCAATGAAACACCGACGATATCTCCTTGCCATTTCGGAATCGGGAAGCCCCAAATCTTTTCAATCCGTTCCCTGTTTTCCTTATCCATCCCTCCACCCGGAAGTACAAACGGGTCAGCTCCCATTTCGCCGGATCCTTGAACACCGGAATGTCCTCGAATCGGCATCAAGCCGCAATGTTCACGTCCCAAAAATCCACGTAACAATGCTAAATTCACGATTTGCGAAACGTTGTCGGTTCCGAAGCGATGTTGCGTGAGTCCCATGGACCATACGAAAACGGCGGATTTGGATTTGGCGAGAAGTTCTGCTAATTCCAGCATTCTTTCCTTGGAAATGCCTGAAGATTTCTCCAACGTCTCCCAATCATAAGCCATCACTTTTTCTCTCAGTTCATCGAAACCATTGACATGTTCTTCGATGAATTCATGATTCAGCGCAGATCCCGGTTCTCTTTCTTCCATTTCGAACCAGTGCTTCATAATTCCATGCATAAAGGCGATATCCCCGCCGATATTCACTTGGTAGAAGTCATCCGCCATTTTTGTTCCGAATAAAGCGGATTCCGGAATGGAAGGAACCCAATAGTTATCCATGGCCGGTTCATGGTAAGGATTAATGATGATGATTTTTGTCCCTTTCCGTTTTGCAGCATACATATACTTCGTGGAAACCGGTTGGTTGTTGGCGGCAACTGAACCCCAGAACAGAAGGACATCGGTGCCGATCCAATCTTTGTAATTGCAAGTCGAAGCACCAACCCCGAGTGAACGATCCAGTGCCGTTTTGGATGGAGAATGGCAAATCCGCGATGCATTGTCAACGTTGTTCGTTCCAAGAAACCGCGCCACTTTGCCTAGCGTATAATACACTTCATTGGTGATTCCCCGTGATGTCGTATAAAAAGCGAACTGTTTCGGATCAAGGGAACGCATTTTGTCGGCGATCCGGTCTAAAGCTTCCTCCCAAGAAATTCGCCGGAAACGGGATTCACCAGGTTCCCGGATGAGCGGATAAGGAATACGGCCGAGCTGCCTCAATTCCGTGCTCGATAATTTCCGCAACTCTTCAATATCTGCGTGCACCATTTCTTCTTTCATGGCAGGCATCGTATTCAAACGTAAAACATTCAGTCTTGTCGTACAAAGATGCGGTCCTTTCAGCGTCTGATCTTGCAATCCCGAAACTCCGAGGGCACATCCATCACATACACCCTGGGTCAAAATTCTCGTAGCGTAAGGAAGGTTATCTTTGTTCTCCCAGACGACTTTCAATGTATCCCGTATATGGTGCGGCTTCACTTTTCCAAGGCCAAAAGGCACTTTGCTCACCCATAAACTCGGATCCGGCCGTTTCGGTAATTTAATCGGTCCGGTATGTTTCGTCTTACCCATTTCAACCCCTCCCCTTTCAATATATACGTTGATCCACTTTGACAAAACATGCCTATTGTTTATTTATGACTTTTCTCTATTTTATAACAATACAGCTTACGTGTAAACGGTTACAAACCTAAGTGCCTTATCAAAAAAACACGGTATGGAAAATGACGGAAAACACCAATAAAAATCCGAACAGAATATGTGCCTTGCGCTTTTTCACACTCGGAAAATAAAGACGGAGCCAGCCGGTAAGCACCATAAGGAATAAAAATATAATCGCCACCATGCCGCTGATCATTTTGAAACTGTCCCATATGATTCCATACCGTTCGAGGATGAACATTGCATGTAACACAATAAGGAGCAAGGCCAATGAACCGCTCCAGCGATGGAACGGATACACCCGTTTCGATATCGTAGCGAGCCGGATTTTTTTCTTTCGGTCCGTTGTCTTCCGTATCGTTGAAAAAAATGCATGCCTCGTCCAATTGAAAAGAATGAAAAAAAGCCCGGATACTCCGAAGATGATGTGGGGTGGCGTATCTGTATATTGACTTCCGATGGTCACGATGACATATAGAAACAAAAGGATATTGACATAAAGCCAGCTGTTCATCTCGTCCACCTCGTCATTCGAAATCTATCTCCATCCTAACATGGAACGTGATATTTTTATAAACAATCGGGAATATGTTAAACTAATAACAACACGGTAAAGTTTGAGAGGAGGCAAGCAGATTTTTATCTGCAGACAACATGAAAATAACAGTATCAGATCAAGCACATCAATGGTATATAGATGAAATGGGATTAGAAAAAGGTGACGGTGTCCGTTTTTTCGGTAAAGTGTACGGAAAAACGGAAGTGCATGACAACTTCTCCGTCGCCATCAACGTCGCCCAACCAGATGACCCCCTCGTTGCCGAAACGATTGACGGTATCACTTATTTCATTGAAAAAAGTGATGAATGGTTTTTCAGCGGATATGACTTTAAAGTGGAGTACGATGAAAAACTCGACGAAGTGAGTTATCATTTCGTCAAGCAGTGAAGCTTATTGAAGACAGATCAGTTCATTAAATTCCACAGAGCATTTTCGAATGATTTCCTTTGGTGGCTTGTAACCACTAAGCGTATCAGATTGCTAATATCAGGATTGCATTATCATTTTTGTAAACCTGAAAAATGATGATATGTTTGTAAAATATTTTGCTTATCATATTTTTGTATTGAAAAAGCTGGTGAAACCTGCACTTGCAGTCTCGCCAGCTATTTTTTTGGAATTCATTTCTTTCTATTTACATAAATCCGCTTATGGTCCTTGATTCCGGCTAAATAAATCGGTGCCGGATCATCCTTTCCGTCCAATTCGATGGATGCCCCGTCTGCAGGAAGTGTATGTTCAAAGATTTTTTCGTATTCTTCCACACTCACTTCTTTGCGGGAACGGAACAACTCTTCATGCAGCTCCGTATTCAAATATTGTCTATAGTCCGGTTGCAAAATCCCAGTGAAAAATTCGCCGACAGCTCCTGAACCGTAGCTGAACAAACCGATGCGCCCACCATCAGCCAACAATTCACTCTTTTCCAATAAAGAAACCAAGCCTAAATACAAAGAACCGGTATAAATATTGCCGACTTTCCGGCTATATAAAGTGCTTGCTTGGTAATTTGCTTTCAAGCGTTCTTGGTCGGCTTCCGTTCCTTCATCAAGTACTGTCCTTAATGCTTTCAGCCCCATTTTCGTGTACGGGATATGGAAGCAAAGTGCGGCAAAATCAGCCAAACTTCTTCCTGTTTCTTCTTTATAATTTTCCCAAACGGTGTTGAAAAAGCGGATGTATTGTTCGTTGGAAAATTTGCCGTCCACATAAGCTTCTTCGGAGTAAATCGGACGCCAGAAATCCATGATGTCATCGGTGAAGTATGTACTGTCATTATCGAGAGCGATCAGCTTCGGATCTTTGCTGATGACCATCGCCACACCGCCTGCCCCTTGCGTCACTTCCCCAGGAGTCGCCAAACCGTATCTCGCAATGTCCGCACCTAAAACCAATGCTTTCCGATCCGGATTCAAAGCGATATGTCCTTTTGCCATTTGAATACCTGCTGTCGCACTGTAACAAGCCTGTTTCAATTCCACTGAACGAGCTCGCGGATTCAAACCTAACAGTTGATGGATGAAAACCGCACCGGATTTCGAATGGTCGACGCCTGTTTCGGTCGCAAACAAAACAAGATCGATTTTTTCCCGGTCTTCTTCATCTAAAATATTCAGGGCCGCATTAGCAGCAAGTGTGACTGCATCTTGCGTAATCGGCGCAAGAGCCATTTCATCCTGACCGATTCCGATTGTATATTTGTCGGGATCGTCTCCTCTTGCTTCCGCTAATTTAATCATATCCACATAATAATGCGGTGTGTAAAAACCGATTTTGTCAATTCCTATCTTCAATTGTCATTCCTCTTTCCTTTTTATTTCTCATGATAAATAGTGATTTTTTTCACATAAATGTTTTTTCTGTAATGGTTAAAGTTTAATATAAATGACAGTCCCAATGCAACTAATTTATCCGGCATAAAAAAAGACCAGTTGACATGTGCAAACATCCAACTGGTTCAGTCCACATCAAAAACCGTATTCCGCTTCTTTCGCCAAACGGATGTCTTCCAAAGCTTTCGCCATAGACAGCACATCCTCCACTAAACGATCCATCCGGAATAAAACATCGTCATTGATGATTTCTTTCCGATAGAAATCCTTCTCCTCAATGAACACATAAGATTGGATCAGTTGCCCTTTCATATATGAAATGATCGGTTTCAATTGGGTTTCAGCGATGAGATAATGCTTCGAAGACCCGGCAGTGACGATGATGCCGACGACTTTATCGAGAAAAGCTTCCTCTGGCAACAAGTCGAATATGTTTTTCAAAGTAGCCGGTATGGAAGCTTGGAAAACCGGTGTGCCAATGATGAGCGCATCGGCTTCCATCAATGTTTTGGTCACATAGCCCGCATCGCCGGTATATTCCAAATAATTCCGTCCATCACTGAACGGGAGATCATAATCCGCCAAGTCGAGCATCTCAACCACTATTTGGGGATGTTTGTCTTTGAACACCGATTCGACATACTCCAATGCGGTCCGCGTTTTGGACCCGACGATGGAACTTTGCAATAACACAACTTTCATCCTTGTCCACTCCTCACTTTTTGCGTGTATATTTACGGATTGCCGGCAAGATTTTTTCACCGATGATTTCCACGTTTTTCATTAAATTTTCAAAAGGCATGCCGCCGAAATCCATTTGCGCGATATAACGTTGATGTCCGAATAATTCATGTTGGTATAATATTTTTTCGATGATGAGATCGGGACTTCCGATATTCATCACATCCCGAGGATCGGCTCCTTGGGCGAAATGCTGTTTCGGATAACCACGGCCATTCGTCAGCTTCATGCCTTCATTGATGTAAGGGTAATATGTCCTTTGGGCTTCTTGCGTCGTTTCCGCTGCATAGAAAAAGCCCGCTGTCGCAACCGGGAATTGTTTCGGATCATACCCTTGTTCCCGTAACGTTTCCCGATAAACATCAATGGAATATTTAAAACTCGTTGCCGGACCGCCAAGAGTCGCCAAAAACATCGGCACACCTTGCATTCCTGCCCGAATCGCACTTCCCGGAGGACCACCTACAGCTCGCCAAATCGGCAGTTTCCCCTTTTTAGGCCGCGGTAGCACCTCCGCATCTTTCAATGGGGCACGGAATCGCCCTTCCCAGGTGATACGCGGTTCCTCATTGATTTTCAACAACAGTTCGAATTTCTCTTCAAACAGTTCTTCATAGTCTTTCACATCATAGCCGAGAAGTTCAAACAAACCGATTCGGGAAGCCCTCCCAGCAATGATTTCCGTACGACCATCCGAAATCAAATCGATGGTTGCGAAATCTTCATAGACCCGAACCGGATCGGCAGTGCTGACAATCGTGGAGGAGCTTCCGATTTTTATTTTTTCCGTCGCCTGGGCAATCGCCGACAACACAACGGAATGGGCTTGTGTCGTAAAATAAGCTTGATGGCTTTCACCGACACTGAAAAAATCCAATCCGGCTTGTTCCGCGAGCTTAGCGAGTTCAATGATTTCCTTGATCCGTTGTTGTGCGGAAATCCGTTGACCAGTATGGGGATTAGGTATATGGTCCCCTAACGTGTATAAACCAAACTCCAAACCACGATCCGGATTCAAACCATATGATTCCATATTTGTTCCACCTTTATGATATTGATCATTCATCCGTTACTTCCAATAAAGTCAAATAAATAAGCAAGTTACCTTTTATAAGTATTTTATAGAAACGGTTTCAAGAATACAATTGAAACGAACTGGGGGCTTCCGGACAAGGAAACGGTTCGGATGACGGCTCCGGGGAAACATAAACAATTTAACTTTCGTCTTTTTTATGTATTTTTATCAATTGGATTTGAAACTTATTTTCCGCTGGTACCGTATAAATGATCGATTACATAATTGAGGGAGGAACAAATGATGGAAACATTGACGAAAAAGCGATTGAAGGCTTCACTCATCGACTCGGTCATCAGTGGTCTCGTTTCAGCAGGGGCAGAATATTTTTTACGGAAAAAAATCAAGAACGAAACCTTGTATAACGTCGTCTTGCCGATTGCGACCCAATACACATTGGAATATATCCAGTTGAAAAATTCCGGACAGACGATTGGCTACAAACTGATGGGATTGCGCTTGGAGGCGGAGGACGGAGGAGAACTTTCAGGAAACCAAATTGTCAAACGAATGGTTCATCGTGATACGACGAGCTCCTTCGAATATGTCTTGAACCGGAAAGGCTTTGAAGAAAAAGACGGCCAAGTCTTGCCGCATGATAAACGGACAGGCACCATCGTCAAAGAAATTTCCTAAAACGGATGGGACAAACGGGACAGACCCTGTTTGTCCCATTTTCGTTCAGAATGGGACTGTCCCTGCATGTCCCAATTTTGAAATAATAGTGAAATTACACTTTTCAACTAGACTAAAAAGACTAGATATCCTACAATAGAACTGTTAGTGCAATATTGATTATGTAAAAAGTAGGTGTAAATGATGAGGCTTCTTGTCAAGAGTAATCCAGCTTGGGAAAAGTACATAAACGATTTCGGGACAACCGATATCACCAATGTGAATCGACGTTCACAACGCAATTTGGCTTTTCTCGGCATTAATGAAGAAACACTTTCTTACCGCAAAATAGCCGCAGATATCATCCTCGAACATAAACAAGACATTGTCCAAAAAATCATGGAACGATTTATGACAATCGAACGAATCCAGCACGTCGTCGAAAAATATATGAGTGAAAGCGAATTGCAATCCCATCTGGAAAATTATTTGGAAAGTTTTTTGACTGCCGAATTGGATCAAAACTATGTGGAAGACCGTTTGAAAATCGGAAAAATCCAAAGTAAAGTCCATTTAACATCCGAATATTTCATTCCAGCCTTCCAAGTCCTATTCCAACATCTGGAAGCCGTGTTGATCGCCAATATGCGTAAGCCGGAAAAATTAGGATATGTACTCCTTGCGATACATAAACTGGCCGCATTCGATTTGCAACTGATAGAACAAGCATATTTTGAAGGTACGAATAAATATTTCTTCTTCCGTATTTCCGAAATGGTAAACAAAGTGACGGAACTGGATACAACGGAAAACTTAATCAAAGGCGTCAATGAACAAATCGAAGAAACCCATAACGTAAGTGCAGCTTCCGAACAGATGGGCGCATCGATCGAAGAAATCGCCGGCAGTGCCGTCAATGTTGCGGAAAACACGGACGAAGCGGTTCGAGCGGCTAAAGAAAGTCAAAAAACCATTTCCCGTTCCCTTGATGATATCCAAGAAATGGGGAAAGTTTATGATGAGGTCGTGAGCCGTGTAAGCATGTTGGAAGAGGAAATTCAGCATACGAGAGAAGTCATCGCCATCATCAAAGGCATCGCTGATCAAACGAACTTATTGGCACTTAACGCCAGCATTGAAGCGGCACGTGCCGGTGAACATGGGAAAGGATTTTCCGTCGTCGCTTCCGAAGTGAGAAAGCTTTCCGAACATACGAATGAACAAATTTCAAAAATTGAAACGAATATGGAAAATTTGATGGACGTATCGATTCAAGTGACTGAACAAATCAAAAAAACTTCCGACTTGATGGAAGAAGGGGTAAAAGACTCCAAACTGGCGGAAAAAGAATTGGAAGCGATTGTCAATACGATGCAAGATATTTTACATTCCACATCGCAAATTGCTGCCATGACGGAAGAACAAACTTCCGCAATTCAAGATATCGCAGAAAGAAGCAATGTCATTTTCAATTTAAGCCACGATACGGAAGAAATTGCGAAGGAAACAGGGAAATTGATTTTTGATCTGAGTAACGGCATGGAAGATTACCGGAACCAATTCCTTGGCCTCCGGATGCACATGGAGTATGAAGATATCATAAAAATCGCCGAAACCGAACACCATATGTTACGATGGAAAGTCTATAACATGCTCCTCGGAGTGAACCCGGTGACGGACAATTTACCGGATCATACCGATTGTTACTTGGGAGAATGGTATTATGGGGATTTGCCGGAACATGTCCGGAATATGCACTCTTTCCAGGCTTTGGAAGAACCGCATCGGGAGTTGCATGAATGCGCCAATCAAGCGATAAACTTCATCCGATCAGAGCAATTCACGGAAGCCCGTGAATTGCTCGGGAAAATGTATGAAAAACATAAGCAAATCATGGATCTATTACACACTATGAAATAACCGGGTCAAGCGGGGACAGTCTCTGTTTGACCCAGTTTTTTGGGTCAAACAGGGACTGTCCCGTTTTGTCCCACTATTTCCCGGCCAGGTGTTTCGTTTTGTTTTCGCCGATGACACGGCTTATTTTTGCCAATATCGGTTCGATGGAATGTTCATCTCGCAATAAATCGTATTCTCCAATATTGATGCGTAATACCGGACATGCATTGAAATTGTCGATCCACTCGCTGTACCGTTCATACATCTCCTGCCAATAGCTGATCGGCGTGTTTTTCTCCATTTCCCGTCCACGCTCTTGTATTCGTTTGACCACTTCCTCAAGTGACCCTTCCAAATAGATGAGCAAATCGGGATGCGGAAAATACGGCGTCATCACCATGGCTTCGAACAAGCTTGTGTACGTTTCGTAATCTGTCGGTGACATCGTTCCTTTTTCGTAATGCATTTTCGCAAAAATGCCCGTATCTTCATAAATCGAACGATCTTGGACAAAACCGCCGCCATACTCGAACATCCGCTTTTGCTCTTTGAACCGTTCTGCCAAAAAATAGATTTGCAGATGAAAACTCCACCGCTCAAAATCTTTATAAAAGTTTTCCAAATAAGGATTCCCGTCGACTTTCTCAAAAGATGTGCGGAATCCTAAGGCTTTTGCCAGCGCTTTTGTCATCGTTGACTTCCCGACACCGACTGTGCCGGCAACGGTAATGATCGCATCGTTCGGTATCCCATATTTTTCTCTCAAATTCATTTTGCTGCTCCTTTATCCATCAATGTTTCCAATGTTTCATCGACCCTGGCTAAAATGTTTTCAAGGTCGTCTTGATTTTCGATGAAATCATAATCATCTCCATTGATACGGATGACTGGGACTTCTGGATGATCCTTTTCGAATTGATCCATAAAGACCTCATAATCCGCTGACAGTTGCCGTAAATATTCAGGGTCGATGTTCTTCTCCATTTCTCTTCCCCGTTTTTTGATTCGTTCCAAGAGTGTCTCGAGACTGCCAGTTATGTAAATGAGAATGTTCGGCAATGGCATGTCCTTCGTTAAAATTCGATAAATCTGTTCATATTTTTCCAACTGCTCGTCATTCAACGTCCGCCGAGCAAAAATCATATTTTTAGCGATATGGTAATCGGCGACGACCGGCTTGTTTTTCTTTAGAAAGTTGTTCTCCGTATCTTCCATCTGTTTATAACGATTGCATAAGAAAAACATTTCCGTTTGAAAACTCCACTCACTGATGTTTTCATAAAATTTGTCGAGAAATGGATTTTCATCGACAATCTCCTCCAATAAATAAAAATCGAAGTGTGTGGAAATCTTTTTTGCCAATGAAGTCTTTCCAATGCCGATCGGCCCTTCAACCGCAATAAAAGGCACCTTTACCATCAGAACTCCCCCCAACCATAAGATGCCATCATATTCTATCATAATTGAAATGTGTATACCAGAAGACGAATATAATTGAGCGACGGAATCAATGAAGTAAACATGCATCTTCTATTTTCTGAAAATAACATAAAATTTCGTTAAATTTTATTTTAAATATTATTCCCAATTATATATAGCATTTTTTCGATATATCGATTATAATACTTCTAAACTGGTCATGACGTCATGATGTATAAAGGAGGGATGATGTTTGTTTGATTTGGAAAGTCCTGTCCCCTACCATCTACAAATCAGAGAGATATTGAAAAAAGAAATTACAGATGGGGTTTATACAGAAAGGATACCAAGCGAACGTGAGTTGATTGCCAGATTCAATGTGAGCCGGACAACAATTAGGGAAGCGATCAATCATCTCGTTAACGAAGGAACACTTAAGAAAATCCATGGTAAAGGGACATTTATCGTGAAAAACAAACAAATTCACGAATGGCTCGACTCAATCAACAGTCTGACGGAGACGATCAAAAAGATGGGAATGGAACCGGGGGCAAAGTTATTGCAAAACGAACAACAAACCGTTTCCGACAACATCTCTCTACACATGGAAAGGGATGTTCTTCATCTTATCAAACGGCTACGTACAGCGGACGACATTCCGATTGCCATTGAATCTCATTACTATCATCCGGAATTGGGAAAGTTACTTCAAAACTTCGATTTGAATGCGGTTACAATCTACAAAGTCCTTGAGAACGATTTGCATGTTTCCATGGACGAGGCCGAACAAAGCATCAGCTGTAAACCAATTCAAGAGGATGATGCGATAGAACTGGGGATTGAGGCGGGAACGAATGTCTTGTACGTGGAACGGTTCATTACCAATTCCCTTGGTGAACCGATTGAATATTATACGAGCGTGATAAAACCAGACATGTATGTATTTCGAATGAGAATAAAGAAATGAAGTAAGGTGATGAAAACTGATCGCAAACTTACATTTTCCAACTAGCGTCTTTCATGGTGCAGGAAGTTTTGGAAAAATTTCCGAGGCAATGATGATGTTGCGTTCACAAAAGATTTTTCTCGTCGCTAGTAAGCGGGCTTATAAAAATTTGGCATCTGAGCTATCTGCATTACCTTTTCAAATTGAATGGTTCCACAACTTTTCCGGTGAGCCGACATGGACAGATGTCCGAAAAGCATGCGACAAGTTGCAGCTGGCAAACGCGGATTGCGTCCTTGCTGTTGGAGGCGGATCAGCGATCGATTTGGGGAAAGCTGTATCGATTTTTTCGGCAACTGATGGACTAACGATTGATCAACTGGAGTCAGGAGGCGACTTGAATAAACTTCCTTTGATTGCCGTCCCGACCACAACCGGATCGGGAAGTGAAGTGACGGACATCATAGTGATTACAGATGAAAAAAGTAGGAGAAAACATAATCCGAAACATAAAAAATTTGTTCCGGATGTTGTCATACTCGATCCATTATTGACGGTGAGCATGCCAAAAAGCGTTACGGCCCAAACTGGGATGGACGCTCTCACACATGCGATTGAAGCTTATCTTTCCACTTTGGCGTCACCGCTCAGTGATCTTTTTGCACTTGAAGCGATAAAACTGATCGGCAAGTGGTTGAAACGGGCTTTTGATGTACCGGATGATCTCGACGCCCGGGATGGAATGATAAGGGCGAGCATGTTGGCTGGATTGGCATTTTCCAATGCTTCCACCAATCTTGCCCATGCTACGGCACGACCGATTGGGGCAAGGTTCGATCTCCCCCACGGGTTGACTGTAGCGCTCACTCTTCCCTATGCACTCGCTTTTGGAAGCGATGTGAATGGAAAACGATACGAAAACATTGCTGACGTTCTAGGGACGGATGATCTCATTGGATTCGTAACTTCCTACAACGAGTATTTTGGTTTGTATAAAATCGCTGGCAAAACAATCAATGTGGAGGAATTTATTCAAGCCATTCCAATTTTAGTAGATGATGCTCTGAGTGGGAATGGTATTTCTACCAATCGAAAAACACCGACTAAACTTGACGTTACAAACATTTATGAAAAATTAGCTAAAGATTTGATGGAGGGATGACCATTGGCTGAAATGACAGGTGGAGAAGTCATTGCGAAAATGTTGCAAATGGAAAACGTGGAAAAAGTTTTTGGTATTATCGACGGAACATATTTTGGTTTTTATTCAAAATTAGAGGAAAATGGCATCGAACTGATTTCGCCGAGACACGAAACAAGTGCTGCTCATATGGCAGGTGCTTATGCCCGCGCGACAGGAAAACTAGGTGTATGCATGGCAAGCAACGGTCCTGGGGTCGCCAACATCCTACCTGGCCTCGTTGTTGAAGAAGGCGAAGGAAATCGTGTACTCGTCATCACAAGCGCACGCCGGACCGGTATCATGTATCCGGATCGCGGCGGTACTTACCAATGCTTTGACCAAACCGGCGTGATCGGGAAATTCGCCAAATGGAGTGAAGCTGTACCATCTTTCGACCGGATTCCGGAAATGATGCGACGTGCCCTCAGAAAATGCTATGAAGGCCGTCCAGGCGTCGTTCATCTAGATATACCGGAAGATATCATCAACGGAAAGTTCAAAGCTGACATTGCATTTTGGGAACCGTATCAATATCGGGCATTGAAGCATCCTGCTCCCAGTGATGAACAAATCGAGCAAGCAGTCGAATTGATTTTACAAGCAGAGTTCCCGATTATCCATGCAGGGTATGGTGTCATCCATGCACAAGCCTCCGAGCAATTGGAAAAAGTGGCCGAACTATTGCAAACAATGGTGACGACAAGTTGGGCAGGGCGAAGCGCTATTCCTGAAAGCAGCAAATTGACCATGCCGATGTTCTACATTCAAGCGAATAACAAAATTCGCAATGAAGCCGATTTAGTTTTAGTCCTCGGTTCAAGAATTGGAGAAACGGATTGGTGGGGTAAAGCTCCGTACTGGAACAGAGATCAGAAAGTCATTCAAGTGGATATCGACCCGGCGACACTGGGCAGCAATAAACCTGTTGAATTAGCCGTCCAAGCGGACATCGGGCAATTTTTGGAAAAACTTTATGAAAAACTTCTTGAAAAACAGTCCCGCATCAACCGGGAAACGAATCAACGAAATGTCGAGCGTTTTTACGAAGAACGAATGAAATACCGGAAGAAACTTGATGAAAAACTCGCTAATTTGCAAGCTCCGATGAACTCTGCCCATGTGCCGGCAATTTGCAGTGAAGTTTTCCCGGAAGACAGTCCAGTCGTTTTCGATGGTGGGAATACGGCGATTTGGGCTAACTTCTATTATCAAGTGGAAAAACCAGGGAATGTGTTTTCCACTTTCAAATTCGGCATGCTCGGTGCCGGAGTCGCTCAAGCATTGGGAGCCGCTGTAGCAAATCCCGGAAAACCGGTCTGCTGCATTATTGGCGATGGTGCCATGGGATTCCATCCACAAGAGATTGAAACAGCAATACGCAATAATTTGCAAGTGATTTATTTAGTTCTATGTGATAAACAATGGGGTATGGTCAAAATGAATCAACATTTTGCTTTGAAACCGATCAAAACACTGATTAAAAAGAGTTTAAGTGAGGAAGAAAGCATCAAGACGGATTTGGAAGAAATCGAATTCGACAAATTGGCAATCAGTATGGGTGCCCACGGCGAAAGGGTCAGTGATCCAATCGAATTAAAAGCCGCCTTGGAGCGCTCCATTGCAACTGGAAGATGTGCCGTCATCCATTGCGATGTCGATCCAGTGGAACATATGTGGGCTCCCGGTCTGAAATATTTCAAAGAACTTCATGCCGAACCAAAGGGGTAATCGTATGGGAATCGATGCGATTCAACTGAACTTTAATCCTAATACACTGCTTTTGATGAATATATTAATCGGCTTCATTATGTTTGGCGTGGCATTGGATTTGAAACCTGTCGACTTTAAACGAACCCTTGAGACGCCAAAACCTTTTTTGATTGGCATGTCTGCACAGTTTTTCATTATGCCTGCATTGACATTCCTATTGGTGCTCATCATCGAACCATTGCCGAGCATTGCTTTGGGGATGTTTTTAGTTGCAGCATGTCCTGGAGGAAATTTGTCCAACTTCCTGACTCATTTGGCAAAGGGGAATACTCCCCTTTCCATCAGCATGTCAGCCGTATCGACTGCTTTTTCCATCATCATGACACCATTGAACACTATGCTTTGGGGATCTTTGTACGGACCGACCCGGGAAATATTACGCTCTTTTATGATTAGTCCTTGGGATCTCGTGCAAAATATCATCATATTATTGGGAATCCCTTTGGTTCTAGGGATGTATGTCCATCATAAAAATCCGGAATGGTCGAGAAAAGCCAGCAGTTGGATGAAAAAATTCTCTATCATTTTTTTCCTTTTGTTCGTCGCAGGTGCACTTGCAGCCAACTTCAATTACTTTCTCGAATATGTCGGCATGGTTGTCGTCGCAGTGTTTTTGCACAATTTAATTGCAATCCTTTCGGGATATTTTTCTGCTAGAGCTTTTCGATTAAGCGAAATGGATAGAAGAGCAATCTCGATTGAAATCGGAATACAAAATTCAGGTTTGGGGCTCATTTTGATTTTCAACTTTTTCGACGGTCTTGAAGGAATGGCCATTGTTGCGGCATGGTGGTCGATCTGGCATATTGTGACCGGTTTGAGCCTGGCCACTTTCTGGTCGAAGCGGAAAATAAAAGTTACCGAGAAAGGGGTGGCTGTATGAATCTATTAATCACAGGTGCCTCCGGTTACATCGGAAGTCAACTCGTCCATGCTTTGCAGCGAAAAATCCTTTCCGATGAACTGAAATTGAAAATCATCGCTGCAGACATCCAAGATGGACCGCGATTTCCAATAGATGAAAACACTGAATATTTGCAAGTCGATGTGCGCTCACCTGACATGAGCACGATTATGAGGGAAAAAAAGGTTGACACCGTCGTCCATTTGGCAACTATTGTCACTCCCGGAAAGAAAAGCAGTCGTGAATTTGAATACTCTGTCGACGTGAAAGGAACAGAAAATGTATTGGAAGCATGCGTAGAAAATGATGTCAAAAGAATTATCGTCACGTCCAGCGGGGCCGCCTACGGATATCATCCGGATAATCCGACGTGGATTAAGGAAGTTGATGAAATCAGAGGAAATGAAGAATTCGCGTATTCCTATCATAAGCGACTCGTGGAAGAAATGTTGGCGTACTATCGACAAAAACATCCTCAATTGGAACAAGTCATTTTCAGGATTGGTACAATTCTTGGAAAGAATGTCGATAATCAAATAACAGACTTGTTCAAGAAACCGGTTATTCTAGGCATTTCCGGATCAAATAGTCCTTTTGTGTTCATTTGGGATCAAGATGTCGTTTTATGTCTCATCCAAGGAATAATTGGTGATAAAACAGGTATTTACAATGTGGCTGGCGACGGCGCTGTCACCATCGACGAATTAGCAGCGATGTTGAATAAAAGAGTGTTGCGACTCCCCGCTTCCCTGGTTAAATATTCATTATTCATATTGAAACGATTGAAACTGACACAATATGGGGAAGAACAAATCAATTTTCTCCGCTACCGGCCCGTCCTAGACAACAGAAATTTGAAGGAGAATTTCGGATTCATTCCTACCTACACATCAAAAGAAGTATTTGAACGATATGTCAATAAAAACTGGGAAGAAGAATCTGCCGTTTCAAACAAACGCCCGATATTGCATTAAATGGCTTAACAGGACAGTCCCCCTTTGACCCACCATACGGGACAAAATGGGACTGTCCCGTTTTGTCCCGGTTATGCTAGTTTTATTGCTTTACTTTGTAGTACTTCTTCATATTCGGCAAGGAGGTGTCGAAAGATAGCGTCCCATGATTGTGCTTGGTCGTACCGATAACCTTCTTCACCCATCTGCCGGCGCAGCTTTTCGTTGACCAATAAATATTCCACGGCAGAGGCAAAATCGGCAGCATTTTTTTCTTCGCACAGAAGCCCGGTTTTTCCTTGCTGGACAATATTCCGCACTCCTCCGGCATTCGTTCCGATGACCGGTGTCGCACAAGCAAGCGACTCCAACACGACATTCCCGAACGTCTCAGAGGCAGAAGGGAATACGAATAAATCAGCAGCCGCATAGAGATTCGCCAGCTCTTCCCCTTCGAGAAAACCGGTCAATGTCATGTTCTCCGGCCGCTCTTTTTCTAAATAGGGACATGGCCAAACGCCATCCACAAAAAAACGGCCTCCACTCGGCCGTTCTTTTACCATTTCAATTTTCATATTGTTCTTTTACAGGTTGTTTCGGCGCATACATGGAAATCAAAGCCGCCCCTAGTGCAAGCAATACCAAGATAGCTCCGACCGTTGCGTTATGCTGAACGGAAGTATGTTCGATGACGATGCCACCGATGAACGAACCGAATGCGATCCCGAAATGCAGGGCTGAATTACTGAGACTTTGTTGGATTTCCGCCGTCTCCGGTGTCGTTTCAATCAAATAACTTTGCAGTGCCGGCGTATTCGCCCAACTCATCGAGCCCCAAATGACCATGACGAAGAGGAAAAGAGGAAATGAAAAAATCGTGTGCGGCAAAATGAACATCGAGAGCGCAAAGATTGAAATGACAAGAAGCATTGTGCGTTTAGTCCCTAATTTATCCGCCATGAAGCCTCCCAGCCCTCCCCCACTTACGGCCGCGATTCCGAAAATGAAGTAAACCATACTCAACCAGATAGCGTCCAAATGTAATAAATTCCGTAAAAATGGCGTGAAATAAGCATAAAGAACAGAATGACCGGCTAAAAACAGAAATGGAATCATATGGGCGAAGATGATTTTCCGCCCTTTCAACGTTGCGAGCTGTTCTTTCAAAGAAAGGGAAGGTCTCGGCTTTACCCGATCCATGAATAAAGAGACCCCAATGATGGCGAGCATGGCCAATAAAGCAATGAAGATGAATGGGGAACGCCAACCAAAGTTGTTGCCGAGCAAAAGCCCAATCGGAACGCCAAGGACGAGGGAACCGCTGATTCCCATCGACACAAGACCGATGGCCCGAGCCCTGAACTGCGGTTCGACGATATTTGGAGCCATGATCAAACATAAGACGGTGAGCAAAGCACCACTCGCTGCCGAGATGATTCTACCAAGGAAAACGACTGCATAAATGGGAATGATGATCGTCACGATGTTACCGATCAAAAAAACGGTCAATGCGTATATCGTCAATCGTTTCCGTTCGATTTTTTGTGTCACCATCAATAACAACGGCCCGGAAATGGCGAACACAATAGCAAATATAGTGATTAAGAAACCGGCTTGGCTGATACTCACTTGCAAAGCGTCAGCCACAAGGTCCAATATTCCTCCAATGATGAATTCAACCATCCCGACGATGAATGAAATGACGACTAAAAAATAAACCCGTTTATCCAACCTGCGATTCCTCCCGAAAAAAACAGAACGAGCCCTTTGTGAAGTCACCCGTTCTGTTGATATTAATAGGCATGTATCCATCATTATAACGGAAGCGGAACGTGAAGGGCAATAAAAGCTTCCTAATAACAAGGTTCCATGGAATTAACCGAACAAGAATATTTTCCAGCAAAAAAGCTGCCGCATCGTGGAGCGGCAGCTTGCCTTTCAAATGATCCGGATACGAATCACATCTTCAATCGCTCGGATTTCCTTTTCGATTTCCGGCAACACATCCCCATTCACTTTTTCATCGATATCGATCATCGTGTATGCAAAATCACCACGGCTTTTATTGATCATCGCCGCAATGTTCAACGCCCGTTTGGAGATGATAGCGCTGATTTGTCCGACCATGTTCGGAACGTTGCGATGAATCGCCGTAATCCGGAGTTTTCCGGTGTATGGCAAGATGGCATTCGGAAAATTGACGGCATTTTTTATATTGCCCGTCTCCAAAAACTCTTTCAGTTGGCGGGCAGCCATCCGAGCACAATTTTCTTCGGATTCTTTCGTCGACGCCCCTAAATGCGGCAAAGCGACCGTGTTTTTCATATGAAGAATCCTGTCGTTTGGAAAGTCGGTGATGTATTTGCCGATTTGCCCATTTTCCAAAGCCGCTTCCAAATCATCTTCATTGACCAAACCACCTCGGGAGAAATTCAAAATATGAACGCCTGGCTTCATTCGGTTGAAAGCCTCGGCATTCAACATCTCTTTCGTTTCTTCCGTCAACGGGACGTGTATGGTAATGTAATCCGCTTGCTCAAACACTTCTTCCAACGACATTGCCCGTTCCACATTGCGGGAAAGCCGCCATGCCGTTTCCACGGAAATGTACGGATCATAGCCGATCACTTCCATATCCAAATGGATAGCGTCATTTGCGACAAGTGCTCCGATGGCCCCCAACCCGATGACACCGAGCTTTTTACCTTTCACTTCCCGACCGACAAACTGTTTTTTTCCCTGCTCTACAAGTTGTGGGACTTCCTCACCCTTCCCTTTCAATGTTTTTGCCCACTCCACCCCTCGGAATACATTGCGGGAAGATGCCATCAATGAAGTGAGCACCATTTCCTTCACCGCATTGGCATTGGCTCCAGGTGTGTTGAAAACAACAATCCCCTGTTCTGAGCATTGTTCCACCGGAATATTGTTCACTCCTGCACCTGCCCGGGCAATTGCTTTCAAGTTTTCTCCAAACTCCACATCATGGAGCGGGAAGCTCCGGACAATGATTGCATCGGGATTTTCCGTTTTGCTGTCAATAATGTAATTTTTTTCGTCAAATAATGCCAATCCTGTTTCGGCGATATGATTATATGTTTTAATCGTTTTCATTTGCTTTATCGTCATCGTTGTCATTTCTCTTCTTTCTCCTTTTTATTCATCTTTATCTTTCTCGTCTCCTCAAAACATAAAAAAGACTGGAAAACTTCCAATCTCAGAAAACAAAAGAAACGACAAATGAACGTTCCATGATCTTCTGTCCTTTTGCCTGAGATTGTGAATCCTTCGGCGATGCGTATGCATTCTCTCCAGAAGCCGCTCCTGTTATAGTCCGATCCATAACATTCTTCGCTTATTGTATTGATTGACCGCCTCCTTAAACAAAAAAGGCAAAGGAAGTCAATGCATTCCTTTACCTCTGCCCAGGCGATCGACAAATGTTCATCATGTGCTCCCCCGCGGTGCTCCGCGCTTCGCCAGTTGCACATAACGTTTAATTTGATGCAATTATAACAAGATTCCCATGTTTTTTCAATAGGTTGCAAATTATTTTTCCGATGATTTTCATAAAATCATGATTGTGTTGGAGCATGAAAACAAACGGTAAAAATCTGAATGCAATTAGGGAAAAATATTATGTCCCGCAAAACGTTTGATAACCATCTCCCGTGGAAAAGTCCCGTTTCGCAAAATCCCGTTGTTCTTCGCTGTGAGCGAATGGACTTTCCATGATTTGCAAAAAATCATGTATCGGTGTGTAATCCTCATGCGAAACGGCTGCTTCAATGACGTCTTCCACCCAGCGGTTCCTCGGGATAAGAGCCGGATTGTTTTTGCGCATCAAATCTTTTGCCGCTTGTTCCGATTCATCCTGTTTTCTTAGCCTGTTTTTCCATTTTTTCTTCCAACTGCGGAAATCATCCATCCGTCCAAGCGGAAAATCTTCTTCATCTTCATAGGTGAGCGCAAGAAACGTATTCGTGTAATCGACGTGGTAATGTTGCATTAAATTCAACAATTCCTCAATCAAGTGTTCATCTTCTTTTTCTTCATGGAAAAGCCCCAATTTTGCCCGCATTCCCTGAAACCAATGTTGTTTGTATCTTTTTCCGAACTCGCTAATCCCGTTTCGGGCATTGGCGAGCGCCTCTTCTTTGCTTCTTCCAAGCAATGGCAGAATCGCTTCAGCAAAGCGGGCCAAATTCCATGCTGCTATGTTCGGCTGATTCTGGTAAGCGTAACGCCCTTCTTCATCAATAGAACTGAACACCGCCATTCGATCGTAATGATCCATGAATGCGCAAGGACCGTAATCGATTGTTTCTCCGCTGATCGTCATGTTATCGGTATTCATGACACCATGGATGAAGCCGACGAGTTGCCATTTAGCCATCAATGTTGCTTGCCGTTTCACCACTTCAAGGAAAAAATCGAGATACGGGGTTGAAGACTG
Organism: uncultured Oceanobacillus sp.; assembly: GCA_938004015.1. Classification (GTDB taxonomy): domain Bacteria; phylum Bacillota; class Bacilli; order Bacillales; family Amphibacillaceae; genus Oceanobacillus. The sequence continues at coordinate 7,468 of CALKWU010000061.1, read as the reverse complement.
TTTGACTTCCGGATAATGCCTGTTTATCGCATATTCGGCAAGGATGACCAAGTCTTCGATGTCGCCGAACCTCGCCGCAAATTCAAACGTACCGACCCGCAGATGGCTGGATGCGACTCTCGTCAAAATCGCGCCTGCCAATGGCGTCTCCCGAAGTACGGTTTCCCCTGTTGTAACAACAGCGAGGCTTCGAGTTGTCGGGATGCCCAATTCATGCATCGCTTCACTCATAATGTATTCCCTCAGCATCGGCCCCAATGCCGCCCGGCCATCCCCGCCCCGGGAGTAAGCGGTTTTTCCAGCACCTTTCAATTGAATGTCGAACCGTTCCCCCGTTGGTGTGATTTGTTCACCAATCAATCGCACCCGGCCGTCACCAAGCATCGTAAAATGGCCAAATTGGTGTCCGGCATAACTTTGGGCAATGGCGGTGTGGTTTTCCGGCATTTCATTACCGGCAAAAACCGGAACTGCTGCATCTATCTTTTTGTCGTCAAAACCGAGTGTTTTCCCCAATTGTTCGTTGTATAAAACTAATTTAGGATTGGAAACAGGTGCAGGGACAAGCTTTTCATAAAAAACATCCGGAAGTTCCATATACGAATGTTGTAAATTCCAGCCGAATTGGTTTTTCATAAAATCTCCTTCATTTGCGTCATCATATGATTTTCTTAAGGATTAGTATACTGCTTTCATCTTGGCTTATTCAAGCAGCCAGCACGCAGTGATCATGATGCTTTTTGTTTATTGATCATTGCTAAAATGAATTTCACATAAAAAATAATCACCCTTGAGCCAAACAGCTGACCAAGGAGTGATCAAACTAAATTTCTGCTTTTTCTGTTTTGTTCATTTATGGAACAATACTGTTTAATTAACCTTGATGATGCGCTCGCATATTTAATCAACTCGTATATGAGTTCTCTCTCAGCTTCACTTAACTCTTTTGAATCCAAACAACGAGTATAAAACGCTTGGATTTCTCTAGCTTTACAATAATAAGAGATTATATTCTGCAAATTCATTTCGCAACTCCTCTCAGTTTATTTTATCAATCGATTTAATCCCATCTGCTAGATGCGTGATCACAGCTTCTAATTTATCTAATTTACGTTCAAATCTAATAAAAAGATAAATCGTTATTGCAATTGGAAAACCAAAATTACCTATTAATGATATCCATACAGGAATAGATTCGGGAGCCATCCAAGCCACTCCTTTCTTGGTTTTAAGGTGATACTCGGACTCGAACCGAGAATGGAGGTTTCGTAGACCTCCGCCATTCCATTTGACTAATTGACCAAGTAAAAATGTTTCATTTATAAAAGAGAACGGATGCGTTTAAAAACAACCATCACTAGAATAAATTGTGTTCGGTATAATTTTTATAGTTAAGCGTCAAATGATCGGCACCTTCTAGTCGTGAATGTTCTGTAGGATAATAAGGCAAAGCCATCCACCATACTGACCAATAGTTTGGAATCAAATTCAACACTCGCACTCGCTTTTCCTTCACAATGAGTCGGACATGCAGCTGTACGATACTGGTGATATGATTTGTCTTCGTTTCATACAGAATTTTATTGGCGGTACAATTCCTGGATATTCAGTAAACTCTAGTTAGGTGTGAAGATTACGTAATTTGTTTGTGAAAAAGTGAATCATCGTGATGTATTGTAATAAATTACGTAATTTACAAAATACTCTATCATTATATAATGATAGATGAAGACGTCTTTGAAAAATTGATTTTATAAGTATCGCTTATTGCAATCGTTGTCTTTTCTTCCGACGTATTTGCTGAAGAAATTGATAATGGAGATTCAAAATGTATGATTAAGAAGTTGCCTGCTATGTATTTTAATCTATTCTTATATTCTTTATGTTTGCATTAAACAAGATTTGATCACTATTTCTTATCTTTTTTACCTATAGTTAATCGTTACTTTGTTTGTTTTTGCAATATTTGGTCATCAATATAAAGACACGTCATTTTCATAACCAGAAGTTGGCTTTCGATCATATTGACTGTTCTTCTTTTGATAATATTCTTTTCAATTCATTTAGCCTCTTACATAGGTGGAAAGGAACATATACAATCCATTTACTCACCTGACGATTCTTATACCGTTCATATCTGCACACTGAAAATGTTAAAAAGATGGGGCAATACGGTCCTCAATCTAATCATTTTTCATTTCGTCATTGGTGAGCAAGTCACTATCTGTATTAATTAAACGATCTGAGGACGAGGTTACTATCTTTTCATGTTCCCCACTTCTCCAATACGAATTCTCATGAAGTTCATTCTTTAAAATGGTTCCTTATTTGTTTGGTAGTAAATCAAATCTTATCCCTGAGTCTCACCGACTTCTCCTTAAGTTTTTTTCCAGTAAAGATACATCCACATCTTTTCAATCGCACGGCTTAACACTGGCTATGACCGATTCAACTCTTTAGAAGTTTTTGTGAAACTTTGGAGCTTTGCGACGATTCGAAAATAATCAAGCTGGTCAAAACCCATTTTTGAAACACCTTTACAGCAGTGAAATTACAATTATGCATAATTAATATACAAAATGAATCATGTGTGCAAAGGTTTATGAGATTTAACGGAAGTGGTGTGATGTCGAGCACGATTTATAGATTTGTAAAGCTTGAATATAACAAAAGGAGTATATAGAGGGAGGAATGAGCAGTGAACTATGAAGTTATCGTGTACGCAAACGACACTTGTAGTTATTGTTCTGGATTGAGGGAATGGTTGAAAGAAAATAAAATTTCATTTACAGACAGAAATATTGAAAATCCAGAATTAGATAATGAACTTGAGATGTTTTATGCGCAAAGTATCCCGTTTATAAGAATTATAAATAGAGAAAATGTAGAAGAAGAGAGAATTTTAGGTTTTCAACCGAAGAAAATGAAACGTATTCATAAAAATAGTTATTGGAAACACCTGTTTAAAGGTGTTTTTTTATTTTATTTCGCACTATATCAGAGACGTACAATCGGTTGCATGGGATATTACTTGTTTTATTTTTTATAATTTCTCTTTATATTATATGAAAATTTAAGTTAAAGGAGAGAGGTTATATGGATAATGATCAAAAAATCATCCGTTTTCTCGTCAAAAACAAGAAGAAGATTGAAGAGAACCCGTTGTTACTCAGGTTTTTGTCGAACGAAGATAACCTGTCCCTGCTTAAGAATTATATCATTGACCCAACAGATAAGAATAAAAATAAAGTCGACATGGAATTCAAAGCTCACTGCATTAAAGTACGAAGAATCTCATATATAAACAATTTGATTCATTTCTTCAGTCAGGACTTTGACAAAAAAAGAAGAAAACAAAGGGAAAGGAACCTATTAATATTGGATAAAGCATCATCAATTGATAGCAGGACACCAATCATCGATTTAGTCAAAGACTACAGGCCAGAATCGATTCAATTGAGTAGGAATTTAATGGAGGAAATAGAAAACGAAAAGCTTATCGAAGCTTTGAAAACGCTGACAGAAAAACAGCTGTTGATCTTAGATATGATTTACCATAAAAATATGCTCCTAAAAGAAGTATCGATCAAACTACAGACAACTCCCCAGAATATATCCAACCACCACAGAACAGCCATAAAAAAACTAAAATTATATTTAAGCAAGGAGATGATCAAAAATGAATAAACATGACGTATTAGTCGATATTTTAGATAGCTTCAAACCGAAAATCAAAAAAAGTCTTAGGAACACGGATTATCAAGATAGAGAAGATCTTGAGCAAGAAATAATTATGAAAATAATAGAAAAATATCATTCAATCAACTATCATGACTGTCCAAGTCTATGGGAATTGCTTGAATAAGATATCGTTGAATTAGAAGTATAAATAACAGAAGAAAGACATAGGTTAGCTCCACTTCTGCCATGTTTTTGACCCGCTTAGGACACAGCTTTGATCCACTATTGCCAAGTGACGGCCATTCCCTCACCACTCTTAACCTTGTTTGTGTCCGTGGTAACAGTTTAGAATGCGAATGGCAAAAATTCAACCCTTGAGGGCTCATTCGCATCAATAGATTGCCACGGACAAGCATTTCTGATTCCGCTGGTGTGGTTTCAGCTCTTTCCAACGATCACTAAGAAGTATCACAGTGTTAAGGGCAAGCTGCAAAAGCTGTGGTTAAGAAAGTGCATAACAAATAAATGACACACTGACGTCACTTATGGGGCAAATACTTTTCAACAGGTGGATCTGAAACATGGCATAACCGAATCAAATTGATGGCTGTAATAAATAAGTAGCCACAAAAGGAAACCCTCTTCCTTGTGGCTATTTCTATTATATATGGATAGAATAGTTTTAAGGAAGATGAAAACTTATCATGAGACTTAGGTGTATGTAATTGATTTTGTTCTTAAAATATATAGAATAGAGTACTAGGTAAAATTACCTAGTACTCTAAGGGGCTGTTTTGAAATGAGTAATCTCAATATTAGCAGTTAGCTAAAACTACAGCGGCGAAGAAGTTTGCAACCCTACTTGAACCTGCATCATTCGTGTTTCTAGCACAATTCACCAAGATTCGATCACATTCACAATCCCATGAACCAAAATTGTGCCAGCAAGCATCATGTGATGCACAACAGCGGTCTAAGGCGTTGACAGGAGTACCACCACCATGGGCACCGAAAGTTCCACAATTTGAACCACAGTGTCTATAAGTTACTAGTGTGCCAAATGGATTACCATATTTTCTAAACTTACAGCATGTGTTTACACAAAGCGCTCCCCATTGAGGGGTAATATGATCATCATTCAATATTTCTCCTGGAGAATAGTTAGGGTCATTTGGAAATTCATCTGAGGGGATATCATAATAATCTGATTCCGCTTCCGCTGCATGATTTACAACTAAATCCCCATTTTCTATAATCTCAACTTTTTGTGAAATAACCTTACCATCAACTTTAAAATTAAAATAGCCATGGATTGTTTTAAATTTTTTATTTTTCTCGGGAATGCTTATTTCATTGAACTCAACTAACAAATTATCCCCGAATTTTTGATAATGGGTAGTGCCAATACCAACAAAACCATTGTACCTTGCATTTTCTTTAAATGCCGGATGATACATGTCATAGGAAAAGGCTTTTTCCTCTGTAGGAAAGTTTGGTATCCCTTCAATAAAATTACTGGCATAGGCTTTGATTTTATCCAATGCTTCTTTTTCCACAATCTTCAGCTTACTGATCTCCTCTTGTGATAAATGTCGACCATTTCCAAACATAAAACAACCTCCTTAAAATTTTTGATTCATGATATAAAGAGGTGTTAACATTTTAAAAACAAGTAGACACAACTTTTTTGATATTAAGGGGATGGATTAATGGAAAAAGAGAAAACAAGTATACTTATTATGGTTAAACCAGCTAATAGATTCATCGACAAACCTAAAATTGTAAAACCTCTATTGTTTGTTCTAAACAACAGTGCAATAATACCGGAAATGATCCCTACAAATATCATATAAGAGTAATAAGAGGGAAAAATATTCCTTTGCATCAAAATAGCTATATTCAAACTAAAAAGATTGATAAACCCAATCCAAAAACTAATCAGAGAGAATAACCTCGAAAATTTAATGCCTTTTATTGCCAATTCCATAATTCAACTCCCCCTATATATTGATTTGTTACTGCAGGAATTTCATTTAGTTTTAGAAGCTCTTTTGTCGGTCCAGTTACTACAACACCATAAATTCCGATGCCATTTTCATCTATGAATTTCTTGATTTCGTTGATGTTTAATGATTTATTTTTCGTAATCGTTTCTGTCCAGGCCTGGTATTTACTTAAGTTGTTTAAAACCTCGATAAACTGTTTGCCATTTTCCTCTTTACTACTAAAAGAAGAATTAATGTCACCATCCACGGCGGGGTAACCAATAGCCATATAATTGGGATCATCCACTATCCCAGTATTAACGGCGTACCAGAGAATTTCCAAGTCGATGTCACTGAATAAATCTTTAATTTCTTCTTCACTATAGAACGTATCGAGTGACACATAAATCTCTGATACTGTTCCATCAGGTAAGTTATGAAGGTATTGGTTTACAGTATGATAAGTTGAAACAGACGGATTACCCGGATGTGTAAATTTTGGGTGATTGGAATCTTTTAGTCGCTCTGGTTGATCCACTTCATTCAGGAATAACGTTAAACGATCCGTTCTAATATATTCTTGTTTTTTTCCAATTTGTTTATATATATCAAAATGTGCCTCCATCGAAAACAGACCAACACTGGTTCTAATATTTTGGAAATCAATTGATGCATTCGGTTCGGTGACGGAAATGGTGTCTGCTGCAACTTGAATAAAGTTATTGCCGCGACTGTCAGCAATACCATATCCATAATATATGAATGAAAATACTGTACAAATTGGTAAAATCATTAAAATCAATGAGATTGTCATTAACGCATTTGATATAATGGCCTTTCTTTTACCTTTATTCAGTGACTTCATATGATTGTTGTTAGGGGACTTTGAAATTGTCTTTTTAATATCGTTCTCCGATTCTTCGTCAAGAAAATCCTGGTAAGCTTCATATTTATCCAATTCTCTCTCAAACAGAGCTTCTTCTTCCTTAGAAAGAGCATCCTTTTTATACTTGTTCAGTAAATCGTTAAACTTTTCCTTATCCATATACTTACACCTCGCTATTTTTAAACTGTCTAACTTTTCTTCTTCCTCTATGGAGAGAAGATTTAAAACTTGCTAAAGAAACACCCATTATTTCTGCACATTCCTCGTAACTTAGATCGTGAAAGTCACATAACAAAATAGCCGTTTGCTGTTTCAATGGTAGTAATCGAATGACATCTAATATCGTTTTCATCATTTCATCTCGTAAGATGCTTTCTTCTATATTTGTCGATGATTTCATCAATTGGAGTTGGTCATCATCAATCAAAACATTCCTTTTATTTTTACGGAAATGATCAATCAATAAATTATGAGATACTTTAAATAACCAAGGTTTAATGTTATCCATATTAAGAAAATTAATATTTAAAAATGCACGATAAAAAGTTTCTTGTAACAAATCCTCAGCAAGATAATGATCTTTACATAAGGAAAACAGATATCGATAAATGTCATCTAAATATTCCTCGAAAACCTCTTCGATATTCAAACAACTTCTCCCCCCCTTATGTCAAACACGAATACCGACCAACAATTGTTTCACTTTTTTATAATTATTTTATTATTTTTTCAAAAATGCGCTTGTTAAATTTACCGTCATTACCTCTTTATATGATTGAAATACATCTTATTAACATCAAAGGAGGTTTTACATTGTCTGAAAAAAAAGATTCCGTCGTTCATCGGGATGGACCTGCCATTATTGGATGTGAAAAATTACGATCGTGTTGTGGTTATGGCAATCAATACTGTGGGG
>CALKWU010000060.1 GCA_938004015.1 uncultured Oceanobacillus sp. | reverse complement strand
TCCCATCCATGGATGAATTCAAACGAACATATCGAAGAAAAATTGGCGAATTACCAGTACTTCATCAGTATGATCATTTATTTGAAAGAAACCGGCAGCACAGCTTGGAAAGTGCCTTTTCAGCTCATTGATGAAAATCCTGAACGATTGCCATCTTTTACGTTGGAATGGGCCGAAGAATTGCTGACAGCGATATTTTATCGGGATGAACGAATGGATCTAAAGAAAGAACCATTGAAAAGTTTGCGGAAAAAACTTTCCGACATCGGTGCCTTCGAACACCGCCGCGTGAAACTCATTGCAACCAAAGCGATGGAACGCACCTTACTGAACAGTGTTTCCAAATTGGACAGCATCGTCCGTATCGTATCACTGGAAAAACAAGCTAAACAAGAAGATTTGCGATTGGTGATATTGGCAGACTACATTTATGCCAACGATTTGCCGAAAAGGGCGGGCGATGAAAAGCCGTTGATCCGCCTTGGGGTCGTCCCTATTTTTGAAAAACTAAGAAGAGAAATGGGAAAACGTTGCAAGCTCGGAGTTCTTACTGGCTCTGTCGTCATCATACCGGAAGAAGCCGTTCCGCTTTTACAAGATTTTCCGCTGGAGTTGCAAATAAACCCCCTTCCCCACGACGAGCGGTATGTGACGATTCAAGCAAATACCACATCAAGGCAATTTGTCGTAAGCATGATTACAGAGATTTCCTCTAAAGGTGCAATCGACGTGTTAGTGGGGACGACGGCACTGCTTGGTGAAGGTTGGGATGCACCGAGTGTGAATACACTCATCCTCGCCTCCAATGTCGGTACGTTTATGCTCACAAACCAAATGAGAGGGCGGGCCATTCGGACGGAACCAGGAAATCCAAATAAAACCGCGAATATTTGGCATCTCGTTTGTATCGACAAACAGGATCCGAGAGGCGGGTACGACTTTGTTTCTTTGAAAAGACGCTTCCGTTCCTTGTCCGGCTTGGATGAAGATTTACCGTTGATTACAACGGGACTTGAGCGTTTAAGATTGCCGGAAGATCACTTCGACGATCCTGCCGTGAACAATATCATGCGGAGACGGGCAGCTGACCGAAAACGCCTGTTTGAACGTTGGCAAGAAGCGGTCCAAACCGGGGAGAAAAAGCGGGAAGAGCTGCATACCGATAGTGTGTTTGTACCTAGACCGTTCATCTTCCACAACACATTGAAGGCAACGTTCATCACGGCACTCACTCTGACATTCAGTTTCTTTTATGGTATGGGAGATTCCAACTACCATTACCATCCACAGGAATTAAAGGAATTGGTTTTCATCCTCCTTGTCGGACTGGCTATTGGCTTGATTATTGCTGCACCTTATTGGTGGAAGACATTCCGTATTTTACTTTTTAATCCGACGATTGAATCGAGCATGAAGCAAGTAGGTGAAGCGGTCTATCACTCTCTCCATCAAATGGGACTCATTCATACTCCGCCGGAACAAAATAAAATATATGTTGAAAAAGTTAGAACCGGTGAAGTGGTCTGTTATTTGAATCGAGGAACGAATTACGAACAGAAATTATTTATCCAATGTTTGCAAGAACTGACCGATCCGATCGATAATCCGCGTTATCTCTTATACCGTCAATCGGGAAAACGCTTTTGGATCAGACACGATTATCACGCCGTGCCGGAAGAAATCGGAAGAAGGAAAGAATTTGCGGAAATCTTATGTAAGGAGTGGAAGAAACGAGTTGGAGATGCGGAACTTATTTTCACGAGGAAACCGGAGGGCAGAAAAGCGTTGTTGAAGGCAAGAATGGGAGCCATGTCGGCAAATTTCGAAAAACGTTCAGTACGGAAAAATGTGTGGCGATGATGAAAGACTGGGACACCGCAGCCCAGTCTTTTTCTCAACTTAACCTAAATATTTTTTCATTAATTTTTCCGCTCCTCTACTCCGGATTCTGTCAAATAGACGAACTTGGCCCGATTGATTAGTAATCCAATGTCCGTACGGTAACACCTGTTTTTTTTCGACAGCTGCCCAACCGTATACATGCATGAAAACTCCCTTCCCTAGTTTGACTCCAGTATATAACAGTACGTTACGTGGGATTCAAGGGTAAGTTTCGAAATATTTCAAGACAACAAAATGCATCTGTATAAGGAAATCACTTATTCTGAACATTACCGTCAGATAAAGCAACATGCTATACTTTGGATAAATGAAAGGTTCATAGAGAATAGGATGAAAACAGTTGAAGACTTCATGGAAAGCAATCACCATCGGTATCGTTTTTGGATTGGTTCTATTACTTTTATTGATGCTTAGTACTTCGGACAAAGAAGAGGAGCAACCGGTAACAAAAGAGAGAGTGGAAATTCCCGAGCCGAAAGAGGAAGTCGAAGTGACCGATATGTACTTACCGCTACGCAACTCGGAAAAGCGAAAAACGCCGATTACCCATGTCGTCATCCATTTTGTCAGCAATGTGACGGAAAAACCGGAGGATCCTTATCACTTGGAAGATATCCGACAAATTTTTGTGGATTATGGGGTTTCTTCCCATTATCTGATTGATCGGGAAGGGGATATTCACCAGTTCGTTTCAGAAGACCGCATCGCTTATCACGCAGGTACTGGAAGTTTGGAAAATTTTCCTCATTATGAAGATCAATTGAATGAATACTCTATCGGGATTGAACTGATGGCGATCGGCACAAAGGAAGAAATGGCGGAATTCATCGATGAAGAAACGTATGAAGCGCTTGATCCATCTTTTATCGGCTACACCGATGCCCAATATGATTCACTGGCAAAACTACTGGACGCCATCCACGAGCGCTACCCGGAAGTGGAGCGAAGTAGAGAGCATGTGGTCGGCCATGATGAATACGCACCGGATAGGAAAACAGATCCGGGCAGCTTATTTGATTGGAGCAGGCTGGGATACGAATAGACATTCCCAGCCTTTGGGTGATACTGGCAATAAATGTAAAAGCATAGGAAGTGTCTATGTATGCAAAAACAAAAATACAGCATGGAACATCCTGCATTTTGGAAGATTTCGTTGAGTCTGGCTATCGCTTCATTTTTTGTATTTGCCAGTTTGTACATGGTGCAGCCATTGGCACCTGCGTTTGTAAAGGCATACAATATCACCGTATCAGAAGCGACATTGGCATTGTCCGTTTCCGTTCTCGGTCTCATCGTCGGGCTTTTCATCCTCGGATTTTTTTCGGATCGGAAAGGAAGAATCCATTTTATAAAATATTCCCTGATCGCATCCGTCATTCCTTTTTTACTTATTCCTTTGTTTGATTCTTTTTATCTTGTGATGTTGCTTCGTTTCATCCAAGGGTTTTTCCTTGCCGGCCTTCCCGCAGCAGCGTTGGCTTACATCAATGAAGAAATCGATCCGGTGAATACAGGAATCGCTACGGCCCTCTATATTGCGAGCAATGCGCTTGGCGGGATGGCCGGGCGGTTTGCTGCAGGATTTCTGAGCGAACAACATTCCTTGGATATCGTTTTCTACAGCTTTGCGGGATTGGGGGCAGGTGTCATCCTCATCGTTTTTTCACTGCTTCCGAAATTCCGTTTCTTTGAAGCAAGCAGACTCCCTTTCCGCAAAGATGTCGAAGGGATGCTTTTTCATTTTAAAAATCCACTCATTTTGACATTTTTCGGAATGGGAGTCATCCTGCAATATGCATTTACATCCGTTTGGACATATTTGCCTTTCCATTTGGAGGCGGAACCGTATTCCTTGTCGGCCAAAGTGATTTCTTACACATTTCTCACCTATGGATTCGGAGTCGTCGGTGCTCCTTTTGCCGGCTGGTTATCCGGTCACTTTGGTTCGACCGCTGTCCGGATTGCGGGAATCCTCGTCCTATCGTTAGGCATCTTACTGACGTTGAGTCCACCATTACCGATGATCATCATAGGCTTATGTCTCATATGTCTCGGTTTTTTCACGTCCCATTCATTGACCGCCAGCACGGTCACCGAGGTGGCGACTCATCATAAAGGAAGTGCTTCCAGCATTTATCTCATTTCTTATTATCTCGGAGTTTCTCTCGGGAGTTCACTTGCCGGCCCGGTTTGGGCATTCGGTGGTTGGAAAGCGACCGTCATATTGGCTGCCATGTTGCCGCTTGTCTACTTGACGTTCGTCGCAAATTTTCAAAAAAGAATCGTCAAAGAAATTGAGAAGTCTCGCAAACCAATTCATTAAAGCCCATCCTACATGACAATAGAAATCTACTGAATAAAAATTCCGTGCCAGCGGCTTTATTTAACCACTGGCACGGAATGTTCTTCCTTCGGGCCTTATTATTTATTTAAACAAAGTTACTCTTTTTCGTTCAGCATGCTGAAAGCTTGTTCCACGTCCTTATCGCCTCGTCCGGAAAGGTTGACGATAATGACATCTTCATGTTTCAGCTCTTTTGCGAGTTTCAGTGCGTAACTCACGGCATGGGAACTTTCCAAAGCAGGGATGATCCCTTCTCTTTTTGACAGTTCCTGAAAGGCTTCCAACGCCTCCTCGCCGGTCACACTGACATATTCGGCACGTCCAGTTGCATAAAGATGGCAATGCTCCGGACCTACTCCCTGATAATCCAAACCGGCGGCAATGGAAGATGTCGGCAAAGCTTCCCCGTTTTCATCAAGCAAAGTCAAACAGCGATAACCGTGAAAGATTGCCG
>CALKWU010000059.1 GCA_938004015.1 uncultured Oceanobacillus sp. | reverse complement strand
TGAAGATAAAAGATGAGTCTTTGGGCAAAGATTGATACAATGTCATTAATTAGTCAACTAAACATATTTCAAGTAGAAGAAGAAATTAGGTGACGGATTATTTTATGGATGATCGGTTGATGAAAAAAATAGAGAAAAAAAGAAAAGAAATGCTTGAATTATCTAAAACACACGGCATGGGCAGTGAAGAAGTGCTTTTTTGCAGTAAAGAGTTGGATTCGCTCATTACGGAATACCAGAGGCTCATCCAGCACAAGAAAAAGTAAGGGTGACTCAAAAGAAAGAAACGTTCCTGTCACCGTGGAGGAAGATGTGACTTAATTCCATCACATCAGTGGAAAAATATACCAATCTACATAGTTTTTACCATTGGACATGCACTCCAAAAACCAAAAAAATATTTCCTCAAGTACACCTGCCGTACCTGATCCGAAAAATGAAAAAACATCCCCACGGGAATTTTTCCAGCCCTCATCAAAAATCATGTAGAAAACGAGATTGATGTCAATTATGCCGAAAGATTTTCAGCATGATTCAGTTTGAATTACAAAAATCCGGGAAACTGTAAGATACAGTCTTTCCCGGATTTATTTTTTTTCTCGCTTAGTCATCCCTGTACGTTTTTTTGAGGTCACGAACCAACAATCATTGTGCCATTATGCTGCTTTTCTCGTAATTTGTTGTTTTTCATGAAACTTATCAGCCCTACGATACGTATAACAAGATAAGAAAGTGAGGGATCGCCATGAGAAAACGAAGCGGTATAATGATTGCGGCAATCCTTGTATTGTTACTGCTGCCGGTACAGGTGTTTGCAGTGGATTTTTCCATAACCGAAACGACCATCGATGCTTATTTGCAAGATCATGGAGATGTCCATGTAACGGAAACCTATACGTATGAATTTGATGGTGAGTTTCAAGGGATAACACGGACAATCATTCCGAAAGAGGGAACTTCCATTGTCGATGTTTCTGCGAGTGAAGCCGGAACCCAACTTGATGTCGAATTGGAAGACGATACCTATCGTATCTATCGTAGTGGAGAAGATGAAACGGTCACGATCGATTTTTCTTATGTCATCCAAGGTGGAGTGGATGTTTATGAAGACATGGCAGAGTTTTATTGGCCGTTTTTCGATTCGAACAATGAGTCCGATTATGAAAAAATGACCATTACCGTCCATCCGCCGAATCCGACGACGGAGGTCATCGCCTTTGGTTACGATGAAGCCTTTGGAACCGAAACAATTCAAGATGATGGTGTCGTCGTTTTTGATTTGGGATTGGTTGATAGTGGAAAAAACGGGGATATCCGTGTCGCTTATGATCGTGCGTTATTTTCCGCTGTAGATGGCACTTTGGATGGAACAATCCGCAACGAATTGTTGCTAGAAGAGCAGGACCTGAAGGAAAAAGCGGCATTGTTTCTCCAAAGGCAAGCTACTTGGGAAAATATTGCGGTCTATGTGACTGGTGCCTATACGCTCTTTTTGATCGGGTTGCTCACGTTCGCTTGGCGGAGAAGCCGTGCTACGAAACTGGAAGCGGAATATGGTCATGTCAGCCACTCTATCATACCGGAACAAGTGATGAGCATGCCGGCCACCGTCTATTATTTCCGCAATTATATACTCGGCTATGGTGAAATGCTCACCGTCGGGTTGATGGATCTCGTGAGGAAAGGAAATGTGGAAGTACGTGATGATGAAACGTATCACCTTGTGGATCGACAAACCGATCACGAGCATGAGAGAAAGCTATTGGATTTGCTGTTTGGAAAAATCGGCAGTGGGGCCGAGTTCACCTTTAAAAGGCTGGAAATTTATGCGGAAAACGCCGATCATCAAAAGCAACTGCAAGAGGAATTGGCGCAATATGCACAACTCATCCGGCAGGAAATCGATGCCCATCAATTGTTCGATAAACAGTTGAAACTACGTTGGTTTACAGGATTGGTGAGCCTGTTGCTCGTGCCAGTCGCCATTTTCCTTATCATCTATGAATTGTATATGTGGCTTGCCATCAGTTTTGCTTTGTTGCTTGTTCTATTGACATTTGCCTTTTTGTTCCAGCCAAAAACACCGAAAGGATACTTGATCAAAAAAGAATGGAACGACTTCAAAGAGCGCTTTTTGGAAATGGAATCTAATGGTTGGTATCGTCTGTCAGAAGCTGATAAGGAACGGGCATTGATTTTTTCAGCCGGGCTGAATGATGAGAAATTAAAAGGAAAAAGCAAAACCTTCATCCAGACTGGAGATGAGGATGAAGATGGTACACTTCTGTTCCTATTACTGATGATGTCCACAACAGCTAACAGCGAATTCGGTTCAGTCGTTGAAACATCCGCCCATTCTTCCAGTTCCTCTTCTTCCAGCGGAACAGGAGTTGGAGGCGGTGGTGGAGGTTCCGGAGCTTTTTAAAAGTTTTTCTATAAGAAAAAGGAAAAGTGGGACGATTGTGTCCCGCTATTTTCATTCGTAATAAAGATAGGGATGCAGTCATATACATCTATTGCGATCGATTTGCCGGCAATTTGGACGGTGTTTAATGTGGCAAAAAGGATGGAATTCAAGCATAATCGAGCAATTTGACAGAATATATCAATTTGATATAAGATTAAATTAAATCAATCATTTATCCAAAGGAGGATGTTCATGGGAGCAAGATGGATCAAACTAGCGGTATTTTATTTGGTGTTTGGGATTGCAGTCGGTTTGTTCATGTCAGCGACGCTTCAATTGAATTGGGGATCTGCCCATGCCCACGTCAACTTAGTTGGTTTTGCGACAACGGCCATTTTTGGAGTCATCTATAGTATTTATCCAGGAGCAGCCAACAACAACTTAGGTAAAATGCATTTTTGGCTTCATAACTTAGGGGTTCCGGTTTTCCTTCTCAGTGCATTTTTGGTCCAAGTGCCGGGGATGCTCGATACCGCCCATATCTTCACTTACCTCGGGGGAGGCGCCTTTGGAATCGGAACTATTCTGTTCATTGTAAACGCTTTCAATAACATTAACGAAAAAACCGTCATCCAAACGAAAGATAAAGCATCATAAATATGGAAATTTACTGCCGGTCATTTTCATGGCCGGTTTTTATTTTGTCCGGTTTCCTGCTTTTTTCGAAAAACAAATAGATTGTCACGTTTATTGTTCTCTGTTATATTATACATTAAACCAAGTAAATCTATATGAATAAGGAGAATATCATGCCGGAACAATTTAATGAGTTGTTTGATCGTTGGGCGGAAAGTTATGATGATACTGTTTCTGGAAGTGATGTGGAGTATCGCGAAGTTTTCAGGAATTATGAAGCGATACTCGATGCAATAGCGGAGAAATCCCGTGGTGTTGTCATCGAATTTGGAGTCGGAACCGGGAATTTGACGGAAAAACTTGTCCAAAGGGGCCTCGAAGTTTTCGGGATCGAGCCTTCGCAAAATATGCGGAAGATTGCCCGGCAAAAGCTTCCTCATGTTGACATCAAAAAAGGCAATTTCCTTTCTTTTCCGATGCGAACGGAACATGTCGATACGATTGTGAGCAGCTATGCTTTCCATCATTTGACAGATGAGGAAAAGGAGCAGGCGATTCGGCTGTACAGCAAGATATTGAACGAAAATGGGAAAATTGTTTTCGGGGATACGATTTTTCAGGATGAAAAGGCGAAAGAAGCGGCTTATCTTCAAGCAAAGCATAATGGTTTCCATCGTTTGGCAGCAGATTTGAACAGCGAATTTTATACGACGATTCCTTGGCTGGAACAAGTTTTGGAAAAATACGGATTTACGGTCAGTTTTGAACAGATGAATGATTTCGTCTGGTTGATGGAAGCGGAAAAGGTCGCTTATAACTGATTGTAATGAGTTGGAGAAGTAAAGGCAGGTAGAAGCAGATGAATGTCAAAAGGAACCTTCATGAATTGGTCGGAAGGACACCATTGTATGAAATGACGGCTTATGATTTGCCGGATGGTGTGAGATTGTTCGCCAAGTTGGAGTTTTTGAATATCGGCGGGAGCATTAAAGACCGGTTGGGATTTTTCTTGATCGAAAAAGCGATGGAAGAAGGAATGATACAAAAAGGGGCGACGATTATTGAACCGACCGCAGGAAATACAGGCATCGGTTTGGCACTGGCAGCCATTGCTTACGATTTACAGGCGATGTTCGTCACTCCGGAAAAATTCAGTATGGAAAAACAAACGTTGATGCGGTCGTTAGGTGCAAAAGTCGTCAATACCCCGACGGAACTAGGGATGGATTATGCCATCAAAAAAGCGGAAGAATTGAAAGCGGAAATTCCGGGTGCTTACATTCCGAATCAGTTCGCCAATGAACACAATCCGAAGACGTACTATGAAACATTAGGGCCGGAAATTTTCCGGGATTTGGACGGACAGGTCGATGTGTTTGTTGCCGGGGCCGGATCTGGTGGAACATTCACCGGGACGGCACGTTTTTTAAAGGATAAAAATCCGGATACAAGGACGGTCATCGTGGAACCTGAAGGATCGATACTGAATGGCGGTGAACCCGGACCACACAAAACGGAAGGAATTGGCATGGAGTTTTTGCCATCGTTTATGGATACGGAACTATTTGATGACATTTACACGATTTCCGATGAACGCGCCTTTAAGAGATTGCGAGAAATCGCCAAAGCGGAAGGGCTGCTTGTCGGCAGTTCTTCCGGTGCTGCTTTGGATGCAGCTTTACAGGAAGCAGAAAAAGCAAAACCTGGCACGAACATCGTCACGATTTTCCCCGACAGCAGTGAACGTTACTTAAGTACAGGAATTTATGAGGAGTGAATGAAGTGCGGAAAAAAACCCAGTTGATTCATGGTGGGATTGGTGTAGAAAAACATGTGGGGGCCATGTCGCCGCCGATTTATCAGGCAAGTACGTTCAAGCAAGATGGCGTTGGACATTTTGCATACGAATATTCCCGGACGGGCAATCCGACCCGGGAAACATTGGAAGCGTTGATCGCCGATTTGGAAAAAGGGAAGCGCGGATTTGCCTTCGCTTCCGGAATGGCAGCCATTGCAGCCGTGATGGACTTGTTCAGGACAGGAGATCATCTTATTTTCACGGATGATGTTTACGGCGGGACGTACCGCTACATGACGAAAATTTTGAATCGGAG
>CALKWU010000058.1 GCA_938004015.1 uncultured Oceanobacillus sp. | reverse complement strand
GGCATGGGAGCAGGGTGCGGGCCTGGGCAAACAATGGGTGCCATGCAACCAGGCAACCATTGGCATAAACATGGCAAATGGTGTTAGAATAATAGAAGAGGGGCCGGAACAAAACTGCCGTAAGAAGCAGCAATTGTTTCCCGCCCCTTATTTTTTTACTTTTGCAAACATTTGAGGTGAAACGATTGAAAGTGCTTCATGTCACCGGTTATAAATCGATGGAAATGGAGATATTCAATGAAAATGACCCGAAGATCCCTTTTATCAAAGAAGCGATTGAAAGAAGACTGCGGCAATTCTTGGAAGAAGGCTTGGAGTGGGTCATCATTTCCGGTCAACTAGGTATCGAGCTATGGACCGCCGACGTTGTTTTTGATTTAAAGGAAGAATTCGATATCCAGCTGGCGGTTTTTCCACCTTTCGAAAATCAGGACAAGCGTTGGCCGGAGATGCTACAAGAAAAATATCAAGAAATCATCATGACGGCGGATTTTTATAAACCATTATATCAAGGGGACTATCGGGGACCCTTTCAATTCCGGGCGAAAAACAGATGGTTCGTTGAAAAAAGTGATGCGAGCCTTCTCCTAATGGATGAGGAGTACCCGGGAAGTGTCAAATATTTTTATGAAACAGCGAGGAAATACTCGGAAGATTATCCGATTTATTTCATCACCCCGATGGAACTTGACGATGTTGTCCAAGATATGATGATGTCTGACCCGGATTATTGGACATGACCCGGATCATTTTCGGTAAATGATGGAACAGTTGATAAGAAAGAAGTATAATAAAGAAAAGGAGGGTCGGGTCTTTGGATATCGCAACTGCATTTATGAGCTTAGTCATTTATATTGTACCTTTCATCATCCTTTATTTCGTCATCAGTGCGGCTGTGAAAAAAGGGATTGAATCATCAGAAGTCGGCCGCATCATTTTGGAAAAATACCACGAAGAGAAAGCAAAAAAGAGGAAATGACCGGTTTTTTTCCGGGGAAGCATATGAACGTCGACATCCGCAAATTGAAAAAGAAGGATATCCCTAGAGTCCAAAGAATTGCTCGGAGGAGCTGGCAGACAACGTACGAAGGGATCATCCCTAAAAAAATCCAAGATGAATTCATCGCTGATTACTACAGCAAAAGAATGTTGAAAAAGCGTCGCTGCAACAATCATTTCCTCGTCGCTGAAAAGGAAGGGAAAATGGTTGGATTTGCCGAATACACTAAAATTCTTCCAGACGGAAGCGTTCATCTACATGCCATTTATTTGGATCCCGATTACCTGAGACAAGGAATTGGAAGCGCACTCATTCGTTTTGCCATGGAGAATTTTGACGCAAATATAATGACCCTCCATGTGGTCAGACAAAATGAACGAGCGATCCGATTTTATGAAAAAACCGGTTTCAAAGCCGTTGACGAATTTGTCGAAGATTGGAACGGCCATCCGTTACATATGATCCGCATGAGATTAATGTTGGAAATTTGAACGTTTTTTTCGGAATATTTGAACGAGGAGAAAAATGGCATTCTAGCCATTCAAATAGAAAAAATAAAGGAGGAATAATGAATGACGCACAAGACAGATATTGAAATTGCAGAATCCGTTGAAATGGCACCAATTAGGGAGATCGCAGAAAAAGCAGGAATTGCCGAAAGCGATTTGGAAATGTACGGCAATTATAAAGCGAAGGTGAATTTCAGCGCCTTTGAAAAAATGCGTGATCGCCCTGACGGAAAGCTGATTCTCGTCACTGCCATCAATCCGACCGATGCGGGAGAAGGGAAAACGACGATGACTGTCGGTCTTGGAGACGGTTTGAACCGAATCGGTAAGAAAGCGATGATTGCTTTAAGGGAACCTTCATTAGGTCCAGTTTTCGGAATAAAAGGCGGAGCGGCTGGCGGTGGGTATGCACAAGTCGTTCCAATGCAAGATATCAACCTCCATTTCACAGGGGATTTCCATGCCATCAGTGCTGCCAATAATTTACTTGCAGCAATGATCGATAACCATATCCATCACGGAAATGAATTGAATATCGATACACGGAAAATCACTTGGAAACGCGTCGTCGATATGAATGACAGACAACTCCGCTACATCGTCAATGGTTTGAACGGTGAGAAGAACGGCGTGCCGCGGGAAGATGGTTTTGATATCACCGTTGCATCCGAAATTATGGCCATTCTCTGTTTAGCGAATGATTTGGAAGATTTGAAAACAAAACTGAAAAACATCATCATCGGTTATACGTACAATGACGAGCCGGTGACAGCCGGTCAGTTGAAGGCCCACGGTGCAATGGCGGCTTTATTGAAAGACGCATTGAAGCCGAACCTTGTGCAAACATTGGAAAAAACACCGGCGCTCATCCATGGCGGGCCATTTGCGAATATCGCGCACGGTTGCAACAGTATCATGGCGACGAAACTCGCTCTGAAGTATGCGGACTATACCGTGACGGAAGCTGGATTCGGAGCGGATCTCGGTGCGGAGAAATTCATCGATATCAAGAGCAGAATCGCTGGGATTGCACCGGATGCGGCTGTGATTGTTGCTACTGTCCGTGCATTGAAGATGCATGGTGGTGTGGCGAAATCCGATCTCCATGAGCAAAATGTGAATGCGGTTGAAGTAGGGATACCGAACTTATTGAAACATATTGAAAACATGCAAGAGGTCTTCGGAGTTCCTTCCGTCGTAGCCATCAACCGCTTCCCGACAGATACGGAAGAGGAAATTGAAGTGATCCGGAAAAAATGTGAAGAAGTCGGTGTGAAGGCGATAATCGCCAATGTTTGGGCGGAAGGTGGAAAAGGTGCGGTGGAGCTCGCTGAGGAAGTCGTGGCGCTTTGTGAAGTGGAAAGCACGTTACGCCACCCATATGAACTGGAGGACGCCATCACGACGAAAATCGAAAAGCTTGTCCAAAAAGTCTATGGCGGAAAAGGGATCGAACTATCGAAAGAAGCGGAAAATGAAATCACTCGGCTCGTCACATTAGGCTATGACAAGTTGCCGGTTTGTATGGCGAAAACTCAATATTCCTTATCGGATGATCCGTCCTTGTTAGGCGCACCGAAAGATTTCAATATTACGATTCAGCAAGTGAAAGTATCAGCTGGTGCAGGCTTCCTCGTCGTATTGACCGGACAAGTCATGACGATGCCAGGTTTGCCGAAAAAGCCGTCTGCTGAAAACATCGATGTCACTCCAGAAGGCAAGATTGTCGGATTGTTCTAATGGGGGTGGAAAGCGTTTTGGCTAAAAAAAGTAGCAGCATCGATTATGTCAGACACATTCGGAAATAGACGAATGTTTTCCGGATAACGATGGAGAAAATTGAGGGATCACTCTTTAAAGCCTTAAGTTTGGAAAAGAGGGTGAGTATTTGGATAAAAAGCAATTAAGGAAAGTGGCCAAGGAGAAGTTGGCGGGTATTCCTGATGATGAGAGGAAGGAAATCAACGTTAAGCTTGTCCGGAATCTTACTGCAACCGATTGGTGGAATGAAGCGGTGGTCATCGGAGTGACTGTTTCCGGTGACTTGGAGTGGGACACAAAACCGATCATCCGCCAAGCTTGGCAGGAAGGGAAAACGGTCGCCGTACCGAAATGCATTCCGGAAACCCGCAAGCTTGATTTTTACAAGCTGGAGGATTTCAATCAGTTGGAGGAAAGCTTTTTTCAATTACTTGAACCGATTCCGGAACAAACGGAAAAACTGGAGAAACATAGCATCGAACTTCTCGTTGTTCCGGGGCTTCTGTATGATGCGAGAGGTTACCGGATCGGGTTTGGCGGCGGTTATTACGATCGTTTCCTTGCCGACTTTCCAAATCGTTCTGTATCGATTTTGCATTCTGGACAGTTGATTGATGAAATTCCGAATGGACCTTATGATATACCGGTCCAGCAATTGATTACGGAAAAAGGGGTTGTGAAAGGTAGGTAAGGGTTGGCGGAATAAAATTGATCATTTAGGCTCAATTGGGGAGTGTTCCCTGATTGAGCCGTTCTCATCACCCACCGACAGTTTACCATAAAAAATGGGACAAACGGGGACTGTCCCTGTTTGGCCCACTGGGTCGAACAGGGACAGTCCCGATTCGACCCAGTATATAGAAGGAGAAGGATTATCGTCTGTATTCTTTTTCCACGCCATTGGCAAATTCGATTTCGAGATCAAATTCAACAGCGTCATCTGGAATGTCGAAAGCTTCCATCACCGTTTGGATCACTTCTTCATCCGGCGTGTTTTCATCAAATTCGAATGAACGGAAAATGCCGTTCAGTTCTTCTATCGCTTCATCTCCGTAAAGATTGATCCCATTTGGTTTATGTTCATAGGAAGCTTCGATTTCATCAGATTCTTCATCATAGTCCACTTCAATTGCATCGTCATCCTGTTCGATGTCGACATCGAGTTCGAAACTGGTGAATGCGTATGGCGAATGACCGTCTGCTGCCCTTTGGTCGTCATTTGCATCGGTTCCGTCGGTATCCCCAACGCCATCGTCATTAGGATTTTCTGTCCTGGTTTCTTCATCACCGACGGTTTCGTCAATCCCTTCATCTGCTACTTCCGAAGTTCCGTTTTCACCTTCTTCGCCGCCGTTCCCACAAGCAAAAAGAGTACAGGCGAAGATGGCAATGACAAATAGAAGCATTTTTTTCATGATGTCACTTCCTTTCGTTAATATTAACTTAACCAAAAATCGTTTAGAATAAACTTATTGAATAGATGGAGTTGCTTGTGGACATGTTCAAAGACAGTCGAATCAAGCACGGGCGGATGGGTTGCTTTGACGACCGTTTTTCCATCATCTATGTGCAGTGATGTCGTTCATAGTGTGTTTTTAGAACAGATAATTTAAAAACAAAAAAGCATATATATTTGTCCCGTCTTATACTAATGATAAAATCTTACGTAATGTACTTGTGATGATTGCTGGAAGAGAGGAGCATCTCCATGGTGCGCAAAATGGATCAAACAGAAAACGGACAACCATTTAATCGAGCGCCATTGTTGGTCGTCCTTATATCCGGTGCATTTGTCGCTGTATTGAATCAAACGTTGCTCGGTACGGCGATACCGAAAATCATGGTCGACTTGAGTTTGACGGAGAACACCGTGCAGTGGCTCCAGTCGGTTTTCATGCTCATTAATGGAATCATGATCCCGATTACCGCGTTTCTCATTGGAAAGTTTACAACCCGGAGGCTATTTATGTCTGCGATGGGTTTGTTTTCATTGGGAACGCTTATTGCGGCCATATCTCCGAACTTCAGTCTGCTTCTTCTTGGCCGAATGCTGCAAGCTGCCGGGGCAGGGATAATGATGCCGCTTATGCAAACGATCCTCATGCTTATTTTCCCGATTGAACGACGGGGAACGGCGATGGGGATGTTTGGACTTGTGATTGCTTTTGCGCCGGCCATCGGACCATCCCTTTCTGGATACATCGTCGAAATCGCTACATGGCGCTTTTTGTTTTGGATGATTTTGCCGATTGCGATCATCGATATTCTTCTTGCATATTTTTTCTTGAAAAATGTGACGAAGCGGACGAATCCAAAGCTGGATATGTTGTCGATTGTACTCTCGACATTAGGCTTCGGTGGAATTCTCTATGCGTTTAGTGTTGCCGGAAGTTCCGGCTGGGGAAGTATCGAAGTGATGCTCGGCATGACCATCGGAAGTTTCACACTCGTTTGGTTCATTCTCCGTCAATTAAAGTTGGACGAACCGGTATTGGAATTCCGTGTTTTGAAATATAAAATGTTCACGATTTCCACAGCGCTCGGGATGATTGCCTTTGTCGCAGTCATTGGTGCTGCGGTCATTTTGCCTTTATACATGCAAACGATGCTCGGGTATTCCGCCTTCGAATCGGGACTGGCATTACTTGCAGGAGCGATTCTCCAGGGAGTGTTGAACCCGATCACGGGAAGGCTTTTCGACCGTTTCGGCGCCCGCTGGCTTGCCATCATCGGGATGACGATTTTAACGGTTTCCACCTTCCAATTTGCCTTTTTGACACCGGAAACTTCCTTCACCTATATTGCCATCACCCATGCGCTTCGGATGGCCAGTGTATCGATGGTGATGATGCCGGTGACGACGGCGGGGTTGAACGTGCTTCCCGTTGAATTGATTCCTCATGGAACGGCAGTGAACAATACGTTGCGGCAAGTGTCCGGATCGATTGGAACGGCTTTACCGATTACGATCATGACGCTTTTCACCATACCGGAACAAGGAGTAGAAGGGATGATCCATGGGGTGAACGTCTCCTTCCTTTTTTCCGGGATTGCCGCACTCATCGGATTGGTGCTTGCCTTTTTTGTAAAAGATCGTTAAAACGTTCAGAAAGTCAAGTAAAAAACTCAGCAACCGCCTTTCCGGCAAATTGCTGAGTTTTTGCATCAATCATACAATATTCATTCATCATCCCGCATGACGACATCGACTTTTCCGGTTTCCGGGTCGATGACCAGTCCGTGGACTTTGATTCCTTCGGGGAGAAGTGGATGGTTGCGGATGATGTCCACACTTTGGCGGACGGAGTCTTCCACCTCAGTGAAGCCCCCGAATTCGTCGGAAAAGTCGATGCCGCCATGTTCTAAAGTTTGCAACGTTTCTTGGCTGATGCCCCTGTCGATCATACTTTGTTTCAATGCATCGATATTGACGTTGGACATGCCGCAATCATGATGACCAATGACGATCACTTCTTCCGCTTTCAATTTATAGACAGCAACGAGGATGCTTTTCATAATACTGTCAAAAGGTTTCCGGATGATCGCTCCGGCATTTTTCACGATTTTCGCATCGCCGTTTTTCAAATTGAGCGCCCGATGCAGCAGCTCCAACAAGCGCGATTCCATGCAGGTGAAAATGACTAATTTCTTATTTGGGAACGTATCGGTCCGATATTTCTCATAACTTTTATTTTCCACAAATTTTTTGTTGTAATCGAGCAACTCTTGCAGGCTCATCGGCAAATCTCCTCACGTGTATATTTTTTAAAAATATACCACAATTTCAATGAATGGGATAGTGGAAAGAGTCACCGATTGATGAACCCGTTTGTCGCTTCCAGTTCGCCTTTGATCTGTTTGATATGCAAATCTACCCCTGCCAACCATCTTTGGAAGTCGAGGATGAGTGGCTGCCGGTCTCCGCCTAGAGCAATCCAAGCTTGCAGTCGGTCGGAAAGATAAGCTGCCGTATGGATTGTTCCCGCCCAGGCGCCGTATTTTTTAGAAAACACGCCTTTCTCCGTATCATTCAGCAGACGGAAGGCATCGTAAACATTGCCGATCTGACCCTGCCCTTGCGAAATCGCTTCGTAACGGCGCAGTGAATCGTCCATCCGATAACGGTTTTCCTTTGTCAGTTCCGTAAAATGGTTCGTGCAAATATTTCCTTCCCGTACGATGACTTCCCTTGGGGATGCTTCCGCGACGACCGTTTTTCCGTAAACGTCCGCAAGCGTATAACTGAAAGAGTGCCGGTGGGGGATTTCTTTCAATAATTCAACTGCCTCATCGACTGTCGCACAGTTTTCCAAAACGATACGGGCGATCATATTACAAACAAACCCATCATCGGAGCGCAGGCGGTTGATGAAATTATAGCCGAGGGCCAATCCCTTTTCATTCAACCCATCGCATCTCCCGGTAATTTGCATCGAAGGGCCGATTGTCGCATAGCCGCCATCTTCCGGAGCATATAAAACATAGCGGCCTTCATAAGTGATTGGGTCATTGTCATAATTCCTCACCATGAAGTTTTCTCCCATCAAAATGGAGCAACCGCTTCTGCCGTATTCAAAATAATAACCACCGAAATCACGGATGGCTTCTTCTGTCGTCAAATTCAAAGCATCCCTCAATCCGAGCAATTCTTCCCAAATTAAAGGGCTGAACTGTCGGAATACGTTTTCGATTTTTGCTTCATCGACAATAAAGTGCCGTTTTGCTTGTTTTTTCCATTGTCTTTTCCGGGCGGCGAGAATCGGTGAGTCTTCAAGCAGTTTCCCTTGAAAGTAGCCGAAATCATAATGGTTGCCGCGGAATTGGATGATATCTGTTTCTACTTTTTTCATCGTTCTCCCTCGTTTAAT
>CALKWU010000057.1 GCA_938004015.1 uncultured Oceanobacillus sp. | reverse complement strand
CCTCGGGACAATCGCCGATTCGAGTGCTGTCAATGCATAAAGGAAGTTCGAATCCGGTTGTTTCAATGTCATGACAAAAGTCGTTTCATCCGGGGCTTCGATGGACTCCACATTATCGAAGCTATTGGATAGTTTTTCTCCATCATCAAGCCCCATGAGCCGTTCATAAGTGTACATGACATCGTCAACAGTCAGCTCTTCGCCATTATGGAATTTGACGCCTTCCCGGATGTTGAATGTATATGTCAAGCCGTCATCCGACACGTCATAACTTTCCGCCAGTCCTTCCGTCAATGTTCCATCGGTTTCCGGGATGAACAAGCCTTCAAATATATTCAAAATCATTTGGAAAGAAATCGATGCCGTCGCATAATGGGGATCTAAAAAATCCGGATCATCATTAATGCGGACACGTATTTCTTGTTTTTTTGGATGATCTGTTGAACTGACGTTTGAATCATCGGAAGCCGAACAGGCACTGAGGACCAGGAATAGGCCAATGAACAAGCTTGAAAATCTCACCAATTGGTTGAACATTTTTTTCACCTCTTACTTTTCATGCAAACTGGAATAGCTTTCCAGTTGTCCTACAGGTTCTGCTGCTTTCACTGCATTCACAATCGCTTTTTCCATCGCTTCGGCAGCAAGGACACCTAAATAGTCTACCGGATATTTTTTGGTGCCTGTCCCTAATGCAAAAATCGTATCCCCGTCAAACATCGTATGGACCGGGTGGATTGTACGTGCCAATGCATTATGGGTGATACCGGCGATTTTTTTCGCTTCTGCTTTTGTTAACTCTGCGTTCATGGCGACGACCCCGATTGTCGTGTTTCCTCCCAATGCGGCAGGGGAGGAGAGTTCTTTTTTAATGAAGTCGACGCTTTGAATATAAGATGATGTTTCCCAATCATATGCCCCTGCAAGGATGGCGTTCGTTTCCGGATCCCTTACTTCACCGACCGCATTGACGACAACGATGGCGCCCACGACCAAATCGTCTGCCCCTTTTACGGAAGCACTTCCTAAGCCGGCTTTCATCGCTTTATCCGGCCCGGCCAGTTTGCCGACGGTGGCACCACAGCCTGCTCCGACGTTTCCTTGGGCAAAATCACCGGCTGTCGCATTTTTCACCGCAGCATAACCCATTTCAATATCCGGGCGAATTTTCGGGTCGCCGACGTCCAAGTCGAATATGACAGCACCCGGGACAATCGGAACCTTCACTTCGCCAACTTGAAAACCGATATGTTGTTCTTCCAAGTAGTTCATGACACCTGAAGCTGCTTCCAAACCGTAAGCACTGCCGCCGGTCAAACAGATGGCATGGACTTCCTGAATGGCGTTCATTGGATCGAGGGCATCGGTTTCCCTCGTTCCCGGTGCAGAACCCCGGACATCGACCCCGCAACCGGCACCGTCTTCCGTTAAAATGACCGTACAGCCAGTCAATGCTTGTCCATCTTCAGCATGACCGACTTTGACCCCCGGTACATCGGTAATGTTATTAAATCTTACCATTGTAATCTCCCTTTCCATTGGTTGCTTCTCCTATCAAAAT
>CALKWU010000056.1 GCA_938004015.1 uncultured Oceanobacillus sp. | reverse complement strand
CCAACCTACTGATTACAAGTCAGTTGCTCTACCAATTGAGCTAGGCCGGCATATGAAATATAATATATTATTGTTGTATAAGTAGTATTTAGTTACTGTGTTCGTCGCGTTGCAAGATTATTCGATGAAGCCTACGCTCCTCACAAGCGATGCCATGATGCAAATTCAAGGGAGTAATCGCTTGCTCTACCAATTGAGCTAGGCCGGCATAATAATAAATTATTTTGTTTTGTTTGATCGCGCTTACCGTTTGTTAGCTCGTCGTGTTGCAAGATTGTTCGGTGAAGCCTACACTCCTCGCAGGCCGCATCAAAGAAGCGTCTCACGGATGGTTTTCGCGGCGTGCTCTACCAATTGAGCTAGGCCGACATATGATAAATATGATTTGATATGTTTAAATGAGCTTACTGTTAGCGAGCTCGTCGTGCTGGTGAAGTTTTCACTTCTTGCAGGTCGTTGCAAAATAAAGCAACTTCACGTGTGAGCTGAGAAAAGAATGGTGACCCGTACGGGATTCGAACCCGTGTTACCGCCGTGAAAGGGCGGTGTCTTAACCACTTGACCAACGGGCCATTAACGTTTCGGCATCGCCCGAATCAGAACTGCCGAATTTTATTATAGCGAGTAATTGTAAATTTGTAAAGTCCAAAATTAATTTTTTCAGCATTTTTGTCGAAATTTCAAAAGTAGGCATTTCACTCCAACGGAGATCAGCCCATCATCCTTTAGCATCAACCAAATTGCTCCGAAACTATTTTATAATAATATGACGGAAATGCAACTAATTTGCATTTTGATCAATCGACAAACAGGTTTAGCACCAGATACTATGATATAAATCATAATTTTTGTTCCGCTTACACAAAACTTAGGTTATAATAGAAAAAAAGGTTATGTTGGAGGTATACAATGGCTGGTTTATTGGAAGGAAAAAATATAGTTGTTATGGGTGTTGCGAATGAGCGAAGCATCGCTTGGGGAATTACAAAATCGTTGCACCGAGAAGGAGCGAATTTGATTTTCACGAACAGACAAGAACGCTCGAAGAAAAAATTGACAAGACTTTTAGATGAATATGGAATTCCTGCAAAGTTAATGGTCAATCTCGACGTCGCGAGCGATGAAAGTATCGAAAAGGCATTTGCAGAAATTAAAGAAGAAGTAGGCGTCATTCATGGTCTCGTCCATTCCGTTGCGTTTGCGAAACGTGAAGAATTGAAAGGGGAGTACGCAGACACTTCCCGAGATGGATTTTTGTTGGCCCATGAAATCAGCGCCTATTCCTTGGTCGCAGTGACAAAAGCGGCTAAAGAATTGATGACTGAAGGCGGCAGTATCGTCACCCAAACGTATATCGGATCCGAGCGAGTCATTCCGAACTATAACATCATGGGAGTAGCTAAAGCTTCTCTTGAGGCAAGCGTCCGTTACTTGGCAGAAGACTACGGGAAGTATAATATCCGAGTCAATGCGATTTCTGCCGGACCAATCCGGACACTTTCCGCAAAAGGCGTTTCCGGATTCAACGAAAAAGCGAACATCATTGTTGAAAAAGCACCGCTACGCCGAAATGTCGACCAAGATCAAGTCGGGGATGCGACGATGTTTTTATTGAGCGAGCTTTCCCGAGGAATCACTGGAGAAGTGCTTCATGTCGACTCCGGTTTCCATATTATCGGTGGTTGATCAAGTGAAGTTCTGTAATGAAATTGAGAAGAGCCACCGATTACTCCAGCTGTTTTTGCAAAAAAGACGTTTTTATGCAAAATGCAGAAAGCGTCTTTTTAAAACCGATGAAGGGGTGAACGGAAAGATTGTACGAATGGTTTTTCACACAAACAGGTGAAAGTTTCGTCCCCTTTGGAACGAGCCATATCCTGATGCTTCTTATATACATGGTCTGTTTTTTCCTCCTCGTGATTTACAGTAAAAAAATCCGTTCGAATCCATCTATTTATGCGGCCATACGTTGGCTATTATTTACACTGTTAATCAGTTCGGAAATCATTTATCAAATCTGGACATCAATCCATGGGATATGGATGTATAATCTTCCGTTCCATCTTTGTGGAGTTGCGGGTATCGTTGGGGCCATCGCTTTGGTCACTTTGAAAAAAGAATGGATCGCCATCACCTTTTTCATTGCTCTGATTCCGGCATTATTAGCCCTACTCACTCCAGACCTTCTGTATGATTTTCCGAATTTTCGGTATTTTAAATTTTTCATACACCATATTGCCATTTCGTTGACTGCAGTATTTTTGGCGGTGACAAGCCGGCCCGGAACGATCACCTTCAAAACAATGCTGACAACCTATCTGTTATTAGTCGGTTATGCATTGTTTGTCGGCTTTATCATCAATCCACAACTTAATGCAAACTACTTGTACCTTTCCCATCCACCGGCAATTGCGAGCCCGCTCGATTGGTTCGGCTCAGGGATTTGGTATAGGTTGAATCTAGGACTCATCACGTTCATTGTTTTTTATTTACAACTCATCACATATCAAGTGAGGGAAAGAAAAGTTCATGTAAGGGAAAGAGGCGGGGTCTCTTAATAATTCCAATCGGTAACGGATTGTAATTCATTATACCCGGCCTCGCTTTTTCACAAATAAAACCATCTTTCTTTTAATGCCATTAAAACGGCATTCGTGCGGTCTTTCACCCCTAATTTTCCAAGAATGGATGTGATATGGTTTTTCACCGTCTTATCCGATATGTTCAGGTTTTCTGCAATTTCTTCGTTTTGATATCCTTTCACCAATTCCCCTAATACTTCCCATTCTCTTCGGGTCAACAAACCAAGCGGCCGTTTCACTTCGCCGTGGGTCACTTGTTTGTATTTCTCAAAAATCACCGTCGATATTATAGGATGGACATAAGTGATTCCTTGTTGGATATACTTGATTCCCGAAACGAATTCATCGACACTCATCCCTACACTGAAAAAGCCGGCTAATTCAAAATGGAGATAATCATCGATCATGTCCACTTCTGAATCCGGTAAAATGACCGCAATCTTCGTATCCGTATACCGAAAATACCGGACAGCTTCACGTAAAGATATGTGAGCTTCCAAATCAAGGATGACGAGGTCGCTATCCACATTCGATTTAAACAAATCATCGATATACATTGCTTTGTAAAAATGGATTTCTTCTTCCGGCAACTTTTCCCTTACCATTTCAACGACAGTTTCTTTATGGATTTCTGTTCCCATTACAAATGATATTACACTCATTTTTTTCCAACTCCTGTATTCTCTATTATGGTCGGGATATTCGCATTTTATTTAAACTCCAATTAAGCTGTCATATAAACCATTACTCTTAATAGTATAACAATACTATATCCTAGTTCCATTTTATCACAAACTAAATAAGCTGAATATTTTTT
>CALKWU010000055.1 GCA_938004015.1 uncultured Oceanobacillus sp. | reverse complement strand
GGATGAAATGACGAGTATGTTCGATGCGATCACCCAAGCGCAAATATGGCACCATTTCATACATCTAATAAAAACCCGACGCATCGGTGTATTAGCTGTAAGCCATCATATCCATCTACTTGAAAAAGTAAGTGACCGCATCATTCATTTTGAAGCGTAATTAAATTAGCAAAAATGAACCTCAGTATGAACGATTGAAAATTGCTTGAACATTTGTTTCTTTGTCATTCTAGGACAAAGTCCGCTCAACGATGCAAATGAAAGCCCTTTTATAACAGTATCAAGTCGCAAAATCAAATTCTCTCAAAGATCGCTGCTTTGAGAGAATTTTTCATATGGAAACTCAAACGGGTTTATTAATTCGATATTTTTGGATTTTTCTTACTAAAGTGGATTGGTCAACTTTCAAGGCTATTGCCGCTTGGCGAATACTTGGAAATAACGGCAATGTTTCTTCGATAATCTTCTTCTCATAAGCTTCGACTTTTTCTTTCAAGGAAATGGCGGTAGGGTCAATATGGATGGCATCTGGTTTTGATTCGATCAATCGTTCATTTCCGATTTGCAATTCATTCATAATATCATCGACGGTGATTTCCGTATGGGAACTCATGAGAGCTGTACGTTCGACGAAGTTTTTCAACTCTCTTACATTGCCCGGCCAATCGTACAGTGTAAACATATGGAGAGCGTCCTGTGAAAATTGGCGATTGATGCCGTATTTTTTATTAATGTCTTTTAAGAAATGATATGTTAACGGAATGATATCTTCTTTTCTTTCCTTCAATGGCGGAATTTTGATCGGGATGATGTTCAAGCGATAAAATAAATCTTCGCGGAATTCCCCTTTTTCAACCATTTCTTTCAAGTTTCTATTCGTAGCAGCGATGACGCGGATATTGACGGGAATTGGTTTCGTGCCCCCGATACGTGTAATTTGTTGTTCTTGCAACACTCGCAGCAATTTCACTTGAAGATCCAACGGCATTTCCCCGATCTCATCCAAGAAAAACGTGCCATTGTTTGCCGCTTCGATTAATCCTCTTTTTCCTTTTTTATGCGCGCCGGTAAATGCACCTGGTTCATAACCGAACAACTCTGATTCCAGCAATGAATGAGGAATAGCTGCACAATTGACTTTGATCAATGGGTATTTACAGCGATGGCTATGATGGTGGATCAGCTCGACGATCTTTTCTTTTCCTGATCCCGACGGCCCTTCAATCAATATGCCCGAATCGATGCGTGCAACTTTTAGTGCCCGATCGAGCACCTTATGCATCGCTTCGGAGTTTGCGACGATCGAAAGGGTAGGATTATTCTGCAATTTTAACGCCTCTAACTCCTTCTGAATCGCTTTGTTTTTTTCCTCCAGTTTTTTCTTTTCAGATTGTAAATTGTTTAAATATGTCAAATCCCTCACGTTGTTGACGACTTTCGTAATATTTCCGTTTTTATCTCGAATAGGTACGGCTGAAACTAAAACGGTTGCACCGGTGTTGATTTTTTGGGTAATCGTCACTGGCCGTTTTTCTCTTAAAGCGATTAATGTAGCCGAGCGGTCAATGACGCCTTCTTTTTCCAGATCGCTCAAATGCCGTCCGATGCATTGTGAAGTTGGCAAACCGGTGATTTTAGCATAAGACGGGTTTTGGTGGATGATGACGCCATCAGCATCCGCAATGACGATTCCATCATAGGATGAATTGATGATTTCATTCAGTTCGTATCTTAACTCTTCCAACGATTCGTTTTCTTTCCACAGTCTGACAAGGTCGTTGATCGGTTTGATCAAAATGATTTGTTTCCCGTCATATAAAGGAAACGTTTCCACTTCGGCAGGATATTGCAAAATGCTGAAATACGTCCCTCCATGACGGCATACGAGGTCAACGATGTCATTTAAGTAATAGGAGAATTTGTTCGCCAACTCATTGACAAACTCAATTTCCCCCATGGAATCGATGATGATGACCCCGATGATATTCGCATTTGCAAATGGTATTGGATTCATGCAAGATCACCTCATTTTGTGATGAAAAATTGCATCATTGTTTCAAATGTGCATCACGTTTGACTTGATTTTAATACAAAGCGTTGAAAAAAATCAACAAAATGACAACGCTTACCCAAGAAAAACATTCTCCAGAAAGTTGGCATGATTTTTGCATGTGTATAAGGGTGGCAATTCAAATAATGGGAGGATCGCGCATGATTCAAATTACAGCAGAGGATAAATTGCAAATGTTATACGACATGTTGCTCATTCGTCGTTTTGAAGAGAAAGTGGAAAGCCTCTATCAGCAAGGGAGGATTCATGGAACCATGCATTTGTGCATTGGTCAGGAGGCGACGGCGGTCGGTGCATGTTTTCCTTTAACAAAGGAAGACAAAATAACTAGCACGCACCGCGGTCATGGCCACAGCATCGCAAAAGGAACGGGTGTCAAAGGCATGATGGCCGAGTTGTTAGGTAAAGAAACGGGATATTGCAAAGGAAAAGGCGGTTCGATGCACATCGCCGATTTGGATGTAGGCAATTTAGGTGCAAACGGAATCGTAGCAGCGGGACTGCCGATTGCAACGGGAGCGGCATTGGCTTCGAAAATGAAAAATCTCGGTTATGTTGTTGTCAGTTTTTTTGGTGATGGTGCAACAAATGAAGGCGCTTTTCATGAAGCATTGAATTTAGCTTCGATTTGGAAATTACCGGTCATTTTCTTCTGTGAAAACAATTTGTATGGCATGTCAGGCTCCATTAAAGAAATGGTGAATATCAAACATCTTTCCGAACGTGCGAAAGCTTACGGTATTCCAGGAGTTACGATCGACGGCAACGATGTCATCAAAGTTGCAGAAACGACTGCAGAAGCTGTAGAGCGCGCAAGAAGAGGAGAAGGACCGACGCTCATCGAAGCGGAAACGTACAGATGGAGAGGGCATTCCCGCAGTGATGCGCGCAAATACCGTACGAGGGAAGAAGAAAAGTACTGGAGAAACGAAAAAGATCCGATTAGGCTTTTTAAAAACCGTTTGTTGGAAGAAAAGATCCTTACAGAAGAAACGTACGACGAAATGGAGAAAAAAGTACAAGACGAGATTGAAGAAGCGGTAACGTTTGCGGAAAAAAGCAAGGAACCGAGCTTAGATTCTTTGACAGAAGATATTTATGCATAAAGAGAAAGGATGGTATAGATTGCGGGAAATAACTTATGCTGAAGCGATTCGAGAAGCGATGTCACAAAGAATGCGTGCAGATGAAGATGTCTTTATCATGGGGGAAGATATCGGAATATATGGTGGAGCATTTGGAGTAACAAACGGCATGTTGGAAGAATTCGGACCGGAACGAGTTCGTATTACGCCAATTTCGGAAGCGGCGATCAGTGGGTGTGCAGTAGGTGCTGCGATGATGGGGATGCGCCCGATTTTGGAAATTCAATTTTCGGATTTTGTCGTCATTGCCATGGATAATATCGTCAACCAGGCAGCCAAAATGCGCTACATGTTTGGTGGAAAAACGAAAGTGCCTGCCGTCGTTCGTTTACCTAGTGGTTCTGGATTAGGGTTTGCTGCGCAACATTCCCAAAGTTTAGAAGCATGGATGACGCACATCCCTGGCTTGATCGTTGTCCAACCTTCAAACCCTTACGATGCAAAAGGATTGATGATTTCAGCAATTAAAAACGATAATCCAGTTCTCTTCTTTGAACATAAATTACTCTACAACGAAAAAGGTGAGGTTCCGGAAGAAGAATTTGAAGTCCCGATTGGTGTGGCAGATGTAAAAAGAGAAGGAACCGACATAACGGTAGTTGCTACAGGAATCATGGTAAATCGTTCGTTGGAAGCCGCTGAACAATTGGAAAAAGAAGGAATCAGCGTTGAAGTGATCGATCCACGGACATTAGTTCCGCTAGATGAAAAAACCATCATTGAATCCGTCAAGAAAACAAACCGTGCGTTAGTCGTTTATGAAGCAGTGCAACGCGGCGGCTATGGCGCTGAAATTGCCAGCATGATTGGCGAAAGTGAAGCATTTGATTATTTGGATGCACCGGTCAGTCGATTGGGCGGCGTGGCAACACCGATTCCTTATAATCCAAAATTAGAAAGAGCGGCGGTTCCACAAGTTGAAGATATTATTGCAAAAGTTAAGACAATCATGAATTTGTAAGGAAGTGAGATGATGGCAGAAAAAGTGGTGATGCCAAAATTGGGGGCGTCGATGGAAGAGGGAACGATTGATAATTGGCTCGTGGAAGTCGGCGACAAAGTTGAAGCGGGCGATCCGATTGTGGAAATCCAAACCGATAAAATCACCATCGAAGTGGAAGCGGAAGTCGATGGGGTGTTATTGAAAAAATTATACGATGTCGGTGATACGGTCCCTGTCTTGGAAGTCATTGCCTATATCGGGGAAGAAGGTGAAGCAATCGATCATCTAGTAGAAACACCAACTCAAACGGAAAACCAAGTGGAACCGGAACAACAAGAAACAGTTGAAACCAATCAAACGGCTAGTCATCTAAGAGATGGACGAAAAATAAGAAGAACGCCGTTAGCCCGCAGATTAGCTGAAGAATATGGCATTGATTTAAAAGACATTGTCGGTACGGGACCAAAAGGCAGAATTCAAAAAGTGGATGTCGAACGTTATATCATAAATATGAAGAAAAAGATTACTCCACTGGCTAAGAAAATAGCTGAAGATAAACAAGTAGATTACAGTGGAATCACAGGTTCCGGAGTACGTGGAAAAATTGTCAAAGCTGACGTCCTCAAGGCGAGCGAGCAAGTTGTACGAGACGCTTTTCAAGACGAGCGTGTGTCGCTTAGCGGAATCCGTAAAGTCATCGCTGAACGGATGTCGAAGAGCTTCTACACCGCGCCGCATGTTACATTGTTTTCGGAAGTCGATATGACAGAAGTGATCAAATTACGAAAACAATTGTTGCCAGAAATCGAAAAAGAAACCGGATTGCGGATATCATTCAATGAAATCATGCTTAAAGCTACGGCGGTTGTTTTAAGAAAACATCCTAACATCAATGTCTCATTAGTAGATGATAAAGAAATTGTATACCATCGAAACATTCATCTCGGTTTTGCAGTTGCAATGGATGACGGCTTAGTCGTTCCGGTTATTGAACATGCAGATCAAAAAGGGTTGGCTACTATTACGAAAGAGGCAAAAACACTTGCCGAACAAGCGAGAAATAAGTCGTTGTCACCAGAAAAAATGCAAGGAAGCACGTTTACGATTAGTAATTTAGGGATGTACGCAGTGAACGGTTTTACGCCGATTATCAATCCGCCGAATGCGGCGATTTTAGGTGTAGGACAAATTCAAGAAAAGGTTGTCGTCATAAATGGAGAAATGAAAGTTCGCTCAATGATGGAATTAAGTTTGTCGTTCGATCATCGTGTCATTGATGGAGCGCCAGCGGCAAGATTTTTGACCGATTTAAAAGATATATTGGAACATCCATATAAATTGTTGATGTAGGGGGATGGCAATTGATTTCATATGATCTCATCGTCATTGGAGGCGGCCCCGGTGGTTATGTTGCCGCCATCCGCGCAGCAAAAGATGGAAAGAAAACGGCAATTGTTGAAGCGGATCAATTTGGAGGTACCTGTTTAAACCGGGGATGTATCCCTTCAAAAACGTTGTTGAAACATGCAGAAGTAATCGAACAAATTGAAAAAGCAAAAGAGTGGGGCATTCACACAAGTGACATGACCTTTGATGTTGCCAAGATGATCGAACGAAAAAATAATGTCATTTCCACGTTGCAGCAAGGGATCCGTTCATTATTGCGTGCAGCAAACGTTGAAGTGTATCACGGCTTTGGAAAAGTTTATCCGAAAAAACGTGTCGTCGTCGAACATAAAGGGACAGCGACTGAACTAAAAGCAAAAAATATCATCATTGCAACGGGTAGCCGTCCAATTGTCCCCGATATACCAGGCTTGGATTCCGTTTCGTACCATACGACAGATACGATTTTTGATTTGGAAAACATACCTGAATCGCTTGTCATCATCGGCGGCGGTGTGATTGGCGTCGAAATGGCAGAGATTTTCTCCAGCTTACGCACGAAAGTGACGGTGATTGAACGGAGTGAACGGATCATTCCCATGGAAGATGAAACAGCTGCAAATGCATTGGCAAAAGCGTTAAAGAAAAAGGGCGTCATGTTCTTATTCGGTCATGAAGTGATGGAATTTGAACGAGGTAGATCGGGAAGAACCAAAGTAATTGTGGTCAATCGGGACAAAGAACGTACAACGATAGAAACGGACGAAGTCTTAATTGCAATCGGCAGACAACCGAATCTCGACGCAATTGAGCATTTAAATCTGACCATGAACGGTCCGTTCATTCAAGTTGACGATTATTTAGAGACTAGTGAACGCGGCGTGTTTGCGGTCGGTGATGTGATCGGCAATTGGCAGTTGGCGCATGTAGCCAGCTGCGAAGGTTTGACGGCTGTATGCAATTTAAATGGGTCAAAACAAAAAATGGATTATTCCGTCATTCCACGATGCATCTATACATCGCCGCAAGTCGCTTGCGTCGGAATGACAGAAGAAGAGATGAAGAAAAGAAAACTAAAATATAAAGTGCATCAATTCAAATTCTTGGCAAATGGCATGGCTTTGGCAAACGGTGAAACGGATGGATTTGCAAAAATCATGATAGATGAAACATATGGAGAGATTTTGGGAGTTGTCATGGTCGGTACGAATGTGACGGAGATCATCGGCCAAGTTTCAGCTTTTATGTATCTTGAAGGGACGGTTGATGAACTGGCGACAATGGTTCAACCTCATCCATCCCGGTCTGAAGCGTTGATGGAATCAGCAAATTCGTTGATCGGTAAGGGTATTCACACTGTAAGGTAAATGCTTTGATGCGTTTTCGCATCTTAGTCATTTATAAAAATGTTTTGGGGGTATGTGAGATGAAACGATTAACAAGTCTTATGTTGATCGCACTTATGCTCATGTTAGCCGCTTGTAGAGGAGGTGAACCGTCCTCAGGGTCAAGCGGCGGTACAAAAGATGGAAAAGAAAGTGATCCGATCAAAATCGGCACACTGTTTCCGCTGACAGGTGAATTAGCATTGCTCGGGGAAGAAAGCTTCAGGGGAGTTAAACTCGCTGTAGAAGAATTTAACAATAATGGCGGATTGAATGGACGAAAAGTTGAATTGGTTGTAGGGGATGCAGTCGACTCCGATGCAGCACAAGCGGAAGCAAACAGACTGATCAACCAAGCAAACATCACGACGATTGTCGGCTCTTATTCCAGTGGCGTCGCTTTTGCAGGTAGTGAAGTAGCGGAAAGAAACGGTGTATTGTATTGGGAGTTAGGTGCTGTGGCAGATGATATTACGGGAAGAAACTACCGATCGATTTTACGGATCAACCCGATGGCCTCCATGCTTTCTGTTGTTCACATCAATTTTATTAAAGAAGTGGTGGCAGAAAAACTTGGCAAGGATATAAGCGATTTAAAAGTGGTCATTGCTCATGAGGATTCTTCTTACGGCACAACCATCGCGGATGAGGCGATTAAATTAGCTAAAGAAGAAGGTATAAACATTGTATCCGTATTGCCGTATGGTGCTTCATCAAATGACTTGTCATCGGTAGTCTTAAACATCAAAAAAGCAGAACCTGACGTTTTAATTTCTGTAGCCTATATCAATGATGCCATTTTATTGTCAAAACAAATGAAAGAACTCGACGTTGAAGTTCCGGTCATCGTTGGTTCAGGAGCAGGACACACGACTTCCGACTTCAAAGATGCCGTTGGAGAAGAAAATGCAGAAGGTATCTTTGATATCGCTTACCCACAATACCATATCAATAAAGAATTTACACCAGGAATGGACAAGTTTATCGAATTGTATCAAGAAAAATATAATGGTCATCCAAAATCTGGCCACTCCTTAGCCAGCTACATGGGAATGAAAGTGGTGCTTGATGTGATTACACAAACAGGCGGAGATGTCGATCCTGAAAAACTCCACGAAACTGCTTTGGACTATAAAGTTGAAAGAGGTACGACAGCAACAGGATGGGGCGTTGAATTCGATCCAGACACAGGTCAAAATATGTTAGCTGAATATTATGTGCACCAATGGATCGATGGTAAGCTTGTAACCGTTTATCCAGAAGAAGTAGCCCTTGAAGAACCGAAGATCAATGAATAATGAAGCAGCACAGCTATTCTGAACAGTGGATTGGAATAGCTGTGTCTAAAAAAATCATTTGAACGTGTTTGGTGAAAGTGTGATGCGAAAGTTCAACATTATGAAATATCGCATCAAAATAAATGCAGATTTATGAAAAAATGCAAGATTTATGGATTTCTGAAATTGGCATGAAACTTGCAAAGTAAATTATGGATGAAAACGATTCGCATCTAAAACCAAACACAGAGGAAGGTAGATGCAGAAATGAAAGCGATCGTAAAGCGAAATCCAGGAATGGAAGGTGTCGGTTTGGAAGAAGTGGCTGACGTTGAGCCGAGAGAGGATGAAGTAAAGATCAAGGTGAGCGCTTGTGGTATATGCGGAACGGATTTACATATTGTAAAAGATGAATACCCATATGAAACACCCGTCATTTTAGGGCACGAGTTTTCCGGAATCGTTGAACTGACAGGGAAACAGGCGAATCGATTCAAAAAAGGCGATCGTGTCGTTTCTCTTACTGCAGCGGTCACGTGCGGAACATGTTCGTATTGTCGCAAAGGATTGATCATGCTTTGTCCAAAAAGAAAGTCGATTGGTTCAGGGGTCAACGGAGCGATGGCTGAGTATATCGTTGTTCCTGAAAGGAATGTACTCTCGCTGCCTGCGAATATATCGATGGATGCCGCTTCTTTGACGGAACCACTCGCATGTGTTGTCAGAGGTTTGATGGAAAGGGCGACGATACAAGCGGGCGACAACGTACTCGTATCCGGGTGCGGAACCATTGGATTGTTGGCGTTAGAAATTGCGAACATCCATGGCGCTTCTGTCATCGTTTCAGGAACTTCCCAAGACAAAAACCGTTTTGAAGTCGCGGAAATTTTGGGTGCAAAAGCGGTAGTTAATGTAGAAGAACAATCGGAAAGAGATGTATTGCATCTCAATGGCGGCAAAGCTTTTGATGTGGTCATAGAATGCGCGGGAGTAGAATCCTCTTTACATACATGCCTTTCTTTGGTGAAAAAACAAGGAACGTTCATTCAATTAGGTTTGTTCGGAAAGAGAGTGTCCTTTGATTTTGATCGCATGTTGATGAAAGAGGTAAACTATGTCAATTCGTTCGCGACCACACCTTCATCGTGGGAAACTGCCTTGACTTTGATCGAGCAGGAAAAAGTCGATTTAGAGGCGTTGATTACGCATAAATTTTCCATCGATGAATGGAAAGAAGCTTTTCGTGTCAGTTTTCAAAAAGAAGGGATCAAAACGATCATTCAACCAAATCTTTCATAACACCCTCCTCCCAAATATTTCTCGCTTTTTGCCCAATTTTGAATTGGATACAGAACTATTCAAAAAAATAAAAATTGGATACATATTTAAAATATATTTTTATAAAAGTTAAGAAAAAAGCACTAAAAAACAAACAAAAAAACGTTTAAAATATGACTTGACAACTAAAAAATGATTTTGTAACATAGAAAACAAGTTAAAAATTGTATCCAAAATGATATTTCATTGTATCCAATTTGAAGGTGTGAGAGGGTCGATGGTGAGTAAAAGCAGTGAAAATAACTCTACGACTGTAAACAAAGTTTTAACAAAATTAAGAAAAGAAATTTTAAGTGGAAAATTAAAAGAAGGTGAAAGACTCATTCAAGATGAATGGGCGAAAAAATTAAATGTTAGTCGGATGCCGATACGTGAAGCATTGACGCATTTGGAGATAGAAGGACTTGTTGAAATCATTCCGCATAAAGGAGCGATTGTCACTCCGATAACACCCGAAGATATCGAAGAAATCTATTATTTACGCTATTTACTCGAAGGGATTGTCGTAGAAAAATCGCTTCCGCATTTGACTGATGAAGATATTGAGCAACTAGGCGACATTTTGCATGAAATGGAAACGCTTCAGCTCACGGATGATACGTATGACCGATATGCTGCTTTGAACAAACAATTCCATGAAATTTTGCGGAAAGGAAGCCCGTGGACAAGAGTAAACAAAATTGTCGATAACTTAGGTATTTCACCGATTGCTCCAAAATTGTTGGCCAAATATTACGAAAAAACACAGCAAGAACATAGACGGATTT
>CALKWU010000054.1 GCA_938004015.1 uncultured Oceanobacillus sp. | reverse complement strand
AAGAAATACACGTTGATTATAGAAAAATGAAGGTTGTTCAGTAAACCCTAATTATACAATAAACAAGTGAAACTTTATTAAACTGCCCCACCACTATACTTCAAGCAATAAGGTGCGATTTCCTTCTTAAAGGATCCCTGTTACATGAAAAGTATCTTTATGAATTCGTAGTGAATTTTAAATGTTTGTCACCCAAGATTGTAATGTTTATATTCCATCTTGGATGAATAACTAAATTATTGTTTTCATCAAATTCTAAAGCTATATGAATTTCATCATCTTCAGTTGTAAGAATAGCCATTCTTTTATTTTCAATATCTATATAAGGCTTTAAACTTTTTTCCATTTCTATTTTCCAATCAAAAAAGTTCATC
Organism: uncultured Oceanobacillus sp.; assembly: GCA_938004015.1. Taxonomy (GTDB): domain Bacteria; phylum Bacillota; class Bacilli; order Bacillales; family Amphibacillaceae; genus Oceanobacillus. The sequence goes on along the minus strand of CALKWU010000054.1, from coordinate 9,935 downwards.
ATTCTGCCTCCAGTTTACTATTATATCAATTCATCTTTACTTGGGTTAATTACTCAACTTCACCTTTCAAATGATATTAGCGAGTTGTTATGCTTTTTAGTGGGATCAGTTTTTATGGTGCATTGATTACTTTCTCAACATTTGGAAGAGTAACAATAACCCTAAAGTAAATTATCTATCGTGCACGTCCTTACATTAATTATAGTAGGTTTTATTTTAGCAATGTTTAATTTTTACATTTAGAATAATAAGTTTACTAACTAGCATGTGGACAATAACATCAATTGCCTCTTGTGCTAACGGATGCTTTTGTGTAAGATAATTTGCCTAATCCGTCACAAAAATTACGGGGGATTAGGTTAGGTTTTTATTCCATTCACCTCTCTTAACACTGTTGGCTCAATCATCCACATACAGTGGCTCAAATTCTGCTATATAAAGCTAACAAATTCAATAAACAAGCCTCATTATTGTTAAAATTCACATTTACTTATGATACGGTTCTCCCCGATTAATCTTGAATCCCCGGTAAATCTGCTCCAACAAAATCAATCGCATCAACTGATGGGGGAAGGTCATCTTGGAAAAGGACAAGCTGTAGTCACTCCGCTTCCTTACATCTTCGCTTAAACCAAGTGATCCGCCAATGACAAAAGCAACCTTGCTTTTTCCATAAGTCGCTAAATCCTCCATTTTTGCCGCCAACTGTTCCGAGGTGAGCATTTTTCCTTCAATCTCCAACGTGATGACGTACATGTCTGATTGAAGTGCGTTCAAAATGCGTTCGCCTTCTTTTCGTTTCACTTCTTCCATTTCCGCTTCACTTAAGTTTTCCGGCGCTTTTTCATCGGCTAACTCGATGATGTCGACTTTGGCATAGGCACTTAAACGTTTCGTATATTCTTGAATCCCTTGTTTCAAATATTTTTCTTTGATTTTTCCTACTCCGATAATGGAAATCCGCATGATATCCGCATCCTTCAGCAATCATTCATACTTAAAATCCTACTATATGCACATGATTAAGACAAATGAAGAAGGGACCGTCGAAGCGATCCCTTATCATTCATCCGTAAATTCGTGCTTCGCAAGCTCCGTGACAATTTCATCTTGGATGGAAGGCATCGAGCCGCTGATGAAGTTGTTGTTTAAAATCGCAAAAATCAACGTTTCTCCGTCCACCGTCTGGACATATCCCGCCAAGGTGTTCACACTCGTCAAAGAACCTGTCTTCGCAAAGACATTGCCCTTTGTCGGTTCGTCCATCAGCCGATTGCGCAACGTTCCACCGACAAACCGATCAGGTTCACCAGCAATAGGAAGCGAGGATTCGAAATCTAGAAACCAAGGTTTCTCCTGAATCGCATAGAGGATTTTCGTCAATTCACTGGCCGGTATATATGTTTTATGAGACATGCCGGAACCATCACGGAGTAAGATGGAGGTTGGATCAACCCCCAGGTCTGTCACGACATCCTCAATCACTTCCAAGCCTTTATCCCAACTTCCTTCTCCATGAACGGCTTGACCCATTTCTTTCGTCAGCATTTCACCATGTCCATTGTTACTCAATTTCATAAAAGGAATGAGGATTTCCTTGAGCGGCATGGAAGTATGGGTGACTATGCTTTGCGCATCTTCAGGAGTCACACCTCTTTTCACTTTCGAACGGCCGATGAACGTAATCCCTTGTTCCTCTAAGGACTGTTTAAATACATCGGCCGCGTACAACGTCGGCTCCCATACCGAAACCCAAGACCGCAGCATATTGCCATCTAAAGGCATTTCCCCTTCAATGACGATTTGATTTGTCCCGTGCTCCCGTTCGACAGAAATGCTCCGCGATTCCCCACCGGCGACAGTCGTTGCTTCATTGACAATATGAACGGTGTTAGTGGACGGCTCCACATTCACTTTCGGCTCATCACCGACATCATCACCTGGCATCACTTCGACAATGACAGTCCCTGTATCGTAGTCGGCATTTGGAGAAAGTGTCAGAGCGGAAACTTGAGCCCCTGTATAGAACGGCTCGTCCGACCAATTCAAATCTTGAGAAAGCCGGACATCATCATACCAGCTGTCATCAGCAATTAAATTGCCATTTATTTTGACGATCCCTTGGCTTTTCAACTTCTTGGCAATCTCGTCAAAATCGGACTTCAACAATGTCGGGTCTCCCTTGCCTTTTAAATAGAGATTCCCATCGATGACTCGTGTACGGGGATTCCCATCCGTCAAAACTTCTGTCGTGAACGTGTAATCCGGCCCGAGGATATCCAGCGCTGCAGCTGCGGTAAGTATTTTCATGCTTGATGCCGGGTGCAAGCGAATATCCCCATCATGCTCATAAATTTCTTCTCCTGTGTCCGCCCTGCGGATACTGATCCCTGTAATGGAGCGATCAAGTGCGGGATTTTCCAATATTTGCGCCAGTTTTTCTTCCAATGACTGTTCTGCTTGCGGCTCTTCTGTTACTTCATCGGTTGCGATGACATATCCTTCACCTTGGTGGCTGATGATTAAAATGCTAGTGAATAATACGAGGAAGAAAGAGACAAACCCAATTTTTAATCCGATTTTCTTCATTAAAAACTTCCACATCCCTTCTCACTTATTTGAATATTAATCCTTTTATATTCATCAGCATGGGAAATCATGCTAGGTTAGTGGAAATGAAAGGTGTATGCCACTGGAACCGGTCTTTCACATGGGATATAATTAATCTCATTATAGCTTCTTGAATTTAGTCACACAACTTAACAAAGTCGGAATATTTGGTTTATTTTTAATCAAGAAGGGCTATATAATAAGTACTTTTATTCTAGGGGTGATGTTATCAAAAATCGTAAGGAGAGATTGATAGCCCAAATTGAGGAAAAGCGATTGATGTTATACGAAGCGTATGAAAACAACACCTGCTACCAAAATATTTTAAACCTATCAAAAGAACTCGATGATTTGCTTAATGAATTAGAGTCACTCCGAAGCAAGAAGAAGAAACTTGAAGATATGACCTATTAACAGCTGTGAATACCAAACCGAACAAGCCATATCGCTTGTTCGGTTTTCCAGCATCGATAGAAGCCGCTCATGCGGTTTTCATAATTTGCACCCGACGGATGGAGCGATCTTCCACGGATAATATTTTGAATTTGAGATTTTCCCGTTCCAACACATCACCGGCTTTCGGAAAATCTTTGAATTCACTCAATAAATATGCAGCAAGCACATCTTCCTCTTCCGGTATTTCTGTTTGGAAAATCGTGTTTAAGCGGTGAAGGGTCACTTTCCCATCACAAATCACTTTTGTCGGCGTCAATTTTTCAATCAACACTTCATCTTCTTCATCCATTTCATCATGGATTTCAAGACCGATCATGCCTTCGATGATATCCTCGTGGGTAATGATCCCTTCCGTTCCACCGTATTCATCGAGGACAATCGCCATATGGCGGCGATGCTTCGTCATTTTGCGGAAAATGCCTTCAATCGGTTGGAATTCATAGACGACTAGTGGATCCCTATCGATGAATTCTTCCAATTTCCGCTCCGGTTCCACCGACCAAGAGAGCAAATATTTCGTATGCATGATGCCTACGATATTATCAATGTCTCCATCATATACAGGATAACGGGTAAAACGGTTATCAATCGCAAAATCACGGACTTCTTCATACGTCGCAGTGATCGGTAAAGCAACGATGTCCACTCGAGGGGTTTTCATGACATCACGGACATTCAAGTTGTAGAAATCAAGCACTCCCATGATCCGATACGATTCATCCGATCGGAACGTACCTTCCATATCGGCGAGTTCCACGAGTGCTTTCAGTTCATCTTTTGAAACGGAGACGTCTTCGTCACCATTTTTATTGAAACGATTCGTAATCATCTTCGCTGTTTTGTCCAAAACAAAGATGACAGGTTTCAAAATTTTCATCATTAAGCGGATGAGTGGAGAGACGAAAGAAGCAATTTCCATCGGGATCGCCCTGGCAATTGCTTGTGGGATGATTTCTGCAAAAAGGATGATGGCGATGATGGCAAGTGCCACAGCAAGGACAGTATTAATCTCGGTTCCTAGTGACCAGTAAACGACCAAGGCAACTATCGTAAGGTCAACCGTATTATTTCCAATATTCGTCACCGTGTACAGTTCCCCTGGATTATCCGTCAGCTGCAACAGTTTCTTCGCTTTTTTGTCATCGTTTTTCGCTTGGGTCTGCAACTTCACTTGACTCAATGATGTAAGCGCTGTCTCGCTTAAAGAGAAGAAAATAGAAAGCAAGAATAATAGGATGATGATCGAAATGATCACAATGTTTCCCCCTTATAATCCCTTATGCAAATCTATAATAATCATTTATCCAAATAATGAACGGATGCGAATATCCCCAATTCCTGCCGAACAGGTCAACACTTGGGGATATCATCCAATTGGTTCAATCAATTTATGCCACTTTAAAAGAGATTTTGAATAAAGAGACGAATGACATCTGCTCCGGCGACAAACGTACCGAGAGAACTGCCGAGGTTGGCGAAAACGACAACCAACAGCACCCGAGTCACCTTATTGTTCCAAAATCCTTTGATGCTCATCACGTCATCGGAGAGATTTTCAAAATCCCGTACAACAGGCTTTTTCATATATGCTTGGACGAAACCGGCAAACCATCCGGCTGCGAGAAACGGACTTAATGATGTAAACGGTGATGCAACGATAGCCGTGAGAATCGCTAGTGGATGTCCCAAAGCAAAAATCGTTGCCAATCCGGCGAGAGAGCCGTTCCATAAGAGCCAACTCCAAATTTGCTGGAATCCTGCATCGGGGTTTTGCATGAAAGTCATGAAAATGAGCGAAATGATCACGATCGGAATCGCCCAGCCGATGACTTTTGGTGCTTTTGACTTTGGTGGCCGCTTCGTCAGTTTTTTCAAATTATGTTTTTTATGGATTTCTTTTGTGACCCCAGGCACGTGGGCGGCACCTAACACGGCGACGACTTTTTCCCCCGGTGCATGTTTGATTTTTTCGGCAAGATATTGATCACGCTCATCAATCAGCGGCTTTTTCAGTCTTGGAAAATTTTCTGTTATTTCCTGGAGCATCGCTTGAATCATATCTTGTTCTTTCATTTTCTCCAGTTCTTCTTCTGTAATCGTTTCTTTGCTGAAAATGCTGTAGACGATTTGGGTAAGGAGCATCGCTTTTCCTTTCAGACCGATATTCCGCCAAATTCTTGAAAACGTGATTTGGATGTTCCGGTCGGCGAGGACGAGCTCGGCTCCGACTTCTTTGGCCGATTCGATCCCTTGGAGCATTTCCTGACCTGCTTGGATGCCGAATTGTTTCGCTATCCGTTTTTGGAAAGAGGAAATGGCAAGGTTCATGAGAAGCAACGATGCTTTTTTGTCTTTGATCACTTGGAAAATATCTGTTTCTTGCCATTTATTTCCTTCTGTAATCGATTGGTAGCGCTGTTCATCCAATTCGATGCAAACGGAGTCCGGCTGTTCCTCTTCGATGACAGCTTTCACTTGTTCTGCACTTTTTTTGGAAACGTGTGCCGTTCCAATCAAGATGATTTCTTTTCCATTTATTTCTAGTCGTGTCACATTATCATTATCCACGAATTCTCCATACCTTCCTTTGGTCAGACTGTCTCATTTTAAAAAATGCTTATTACTACTATAATAAACTACAATACGAGAAAATAAAATAGAAATAACTTTTTTACCTTTGGTGTTTCCACACTTTCTTTTTCAAGAATTCCTTTGTATGATGGACAATACACGAGTGGGAGGGGGAGCGGGATGTTCAAATTTGAAATCGATGATGAAATAACATTAAAATTACTGGAGGAATCAGAGGCGAAAACATTGTTCCGTCTGACAGACCGTTCAAGGGAAGAGCTCCGGAGATGGTTGGGGTGGGTCGATGGAACAAGGACAGTGAAAGATAGCCTCACTTATATCCAACTTACACTGGATGCTTATCATGCCATGCGTGCGTTGAGCGCAGGTATTTATTATAAAGGAAAACTCGCCGGGGTAGTCGGCTTTAATATGCTTGATTGGCAAAATCGGAATGGCCAAATCGGTTATTGGCTCGCGACGGAATTTGTCGGACGGGGGATTATGACTCGGGCGGTTTCCGGTTTATTGGATTATGGATTTTACGAATTGGATTTACACCGGATCGAGATTCGAGCTGCTGTTGAAAATGAAAGAAGCCGGGCAATCCCGGAACGGCTCGGTTTCAAACAGGAGGGCATCATCCGGGAAGCGGAATGGCTGTACGATCACTTTGTGGATCATGCCGTCTATGGGATGTTACGACGCGAGTGGGGAGAGAAATCGATCCATTATTGGACAGGTGGTTGAGACGGTTCAATTACCGTTCTGTTGAAAACCTTGCGCTACTCTTCAAAGTGGACGATTTATTCCGCCACGGATTAGCACCTGATTAACGATCGTCAGGTGTTTTTTAGTTCCAACATTCAGATCACACTGCTTGCAAGTGTTCCTTCAACGATCCGTCTCCGTAAATGTGATGTCGATCATTTCTTCCGTTTCCGTATAAAAACGAATATCGATATATACGCCAAATTCCCTTTCTTTGCCACGGAGCCAAAGTTTGAACTTTTCCGTTGTGATGCCGTTTTCCGCTTCGGCACCGATATGCAAATAATCGACGATATCGGCATCTGGATATTTTTTCTTCGTTGCATTCATCGCGACCCGGCCCCATTTCGCATAAGGGGGTGCTTCTTCCTGATAAATGGTAATCTCATCGACAGGATAGTGGGGGAGAAACAAGGAAAAAAGAGTAAAAAACACGACTGATACAAACTTCCACATGTTGATCAACTCCTTTCGTATAGGATTTGACCACTTGAAAAATTTATTCTGTTCGTCTTTAATCAATTCGATAGCCAAAATAAAAAAAATACTCCTTTATGGGTATCTTTTTTATCACCATTTGTTTGCCCGGCAGAATGATTAAGGTTCGTCAATGACGCTTACTTCTTTTTTCACTTCCCGTGGCAGCTCAAAGAACGGCTGAATATCTTGCACATATTCCAATATCCCTAAAAACTCGTCGTTCTCGTCAAATATTCCTTTGTACGTTATATGGATATACTTATCCTTTTTCTTGAACCACATCGTTTCCGATTCCCGTCGTTTCGTTTTCAAATCACGGATTAAACGCATCACTTTTTTCATGCTTTTCGGTGGATGGCAATTCGCCACATTACGGCCGATGGAGCTCGGTGTGCGGATAAACATCATATCAGACGATTCCACAATGTTGTTGAAGTATTTGAAAATCCCGTTTTTATCGACAAAGGTGATCTCTATTGGCAAGTTGTTCAAAATGTGATTTGCCTCATGGATGGTCAAATAACCTCCGCCAAGAGGAAAGTGTTGTGACGTCAAGTCAGACGCTGAAGATGTATGTCCAAATGTTTTCCGCTCGGGTACCCATCCAGTTTCAGGTTCCACTAACGTATAGCCAAAAGCCTCGCTTTCCTCGGCAACCGCCAACCAATCATCTTCGTTGAACGTCGCGGCTATGATTGGTATGAGAAACATTTCTTCATCAGCTATCATCTCTTTCATTTTACTTTCCAATAAATCGTAGGATTTCTTCACATAAAGAAAGGCCAATTCCGGTAATTTCCCTACCATCGTTTTTGTTCCTTTATAGAAGTTGCGGATACGATCATCATCTGCCCACATGATTCTTGGAAGGGTGTAATGTCCATACCGTTCAAGGATAGGGAAAATGATTTTTTCTTTTCGGTTGTAATGAGTAGTGTCACAAAAACGTTAAAAAAATTTCCACCCGAAATTCGGATGGATATGGTTTTCTAACTCATTTGCACGTTGTGAAGCCTTGCGAAAATGCCGTTTTGCGCAAGTAATTCCGCATGGGTTCCTTCTTCTTCAATTCCATTTTTCGTAACGACCAAGATGCGATCGGCATTTTTGATCGTTGCCAAGCGGTGGGCGATCACAATCGTCGTCCGGTCTTTCGCCAATTCATTCAGCGATTCTTGAATGATCATTTCCGTTTCTGTATCCAAGGCAGATGTCGCCTCATCGAGAATGAGGATCGGTGGATTTTTTAGAAACATCCGGGCAATGGCAATCCGTTGTTTCTGACCACCGGAAAGTTTCAGTCCGCGTTCACCGACTTGGGTATCGTAACCATCCGGAAGTTCATTGATGAATTCTTCCATATGGGCGCGCCGAGCCGCTTCATAAATCTCCTCATCCGTCGCTTCCAGATTTCCATAAGCGATGTTTTCTTTCAATGTCCCCGTAAAGAGGAAAACATCTTGTTGGACGACACCGATGTTTTTACGTAAAGACTGTTTCGTCATATCACGGATATCGATCCCATCGATGAAAATACTGCCATCATCCACATCGTAAAAACGGGGGATGAGGGATGATATCGTTGTTTTTCCAGCACCGGACGGGCCGACAAGGGCCACCGTCTCACCGAAATTGATTTGCAAGTTGATGTTTTTCAATACCGGTTCTTTATTTTCTTCATAACTGAAGGTGACATTTTTGAATTCGATGTCACCTTTTAACGTATCGACTTCAATCGCATCCGGCCGATCCTGAACATCCGGGTCGACATCGAGCATTTCCGTAAACCGTTTGAAGCCTGCCATACCTTTTGGATACATTTCCAGAAGGGCAGTGATCTTATTGATCGGGTTGGTGAGGACATTCATCAGTAAAATAAAACTGACCAATTCCCCATAACTCAAGCGGTTGTTGAAGGTGAGCCATGCACCGAATACGAGTACGAGCAATGTCATCAAACGCATGAGTAAATAAATGTTCGAATGCACAAGTGCCATCACTTTATAGGCGGTCAATTTCGCCCGGCGGAACTTTTTGTTGTTTTCGTTGAAACGCTCCATTTCAAATTGTTCATTCGTGAAAGCTTGGACGACACGCACTCCGGATACCGCATCTTCAATCCGGGCATTGACATCGGCAATATCTTCGTACATCCGTTTCCAAGCACGATTCATCCGCATGTTCCCAAACGAGATGAGGAAAATGAGGATCGGTAATGCAATCAAGACGATGAGAGCAAGTACCGGGTTAATCGTGAACATGATGGAAAAAGCACCGACAAAGGTCATGATCGCGATGAAAAAATCTTCCGGTCCGTGGTGCGCCAGTTCGCCGAGATCGAAAAGATCCGTCGTGATCCGGCTCATCATATGGCCGGTCTTCGTATTGTCAAAAAAGCGGAAGGACTGCTTTTGCACATGGTGGAACAGTTCATTCCGCATATCTGTCTCGATGTTCACACCAAGTTTATGACCGAAGTACGTCACGACATATTGCAAAAGTGTACTGATGATATATACGAGTAACAGGAGAAATCCTACGGTGAGAATCAAATTCCAGTCGTCACCCATTAACAGGTCGTCGATGAACCATTGGACGGCGAGCGGAAAAGCAAGTTCGAGAATCGCCACAATAATCGCCGATGTGAAATCGACAATAAAAAGACGTTTATGTGGCTTGTAATAAGAGAAAAAACGTCGTAACACAAGATGCACTTCCCTTTCCATTTTAGTCTACTTTGAAAGTATAGAATTATTCAGGTCAAGTTTCAAGAATTCCGGTTTGGCCGATAAAGGAGGGATGTGTTTTTTGTCACGAAGAAAGTTATTCAGAATTTGTCCCTTTTTGAAGTGGATAAGTCGTGTATAAAAGATGAAATTCAGTGGAAATGCTGTGATTATCCCCAAAGTTATCCACATATGCACAAACGTTCCCTCCTATTTCGTTATAGAACATGTTTTCTCCACAATATATTGATTTTTTGTAAATCAGTTATCCACGGATTGTGAGTAAATTTGTGTTTTTGTGGATAATTTTATGACGTTATC
>CALKWU010000053.1 GCA_938004015.1 uncultured Oceanobacillus sp. | reverse complement strand
AACAAAGGAAAAATCAAAGGTGAGGGAGACCTCCCGTAAATACTTGACAGACTCGTTATTTTTGGAGTCAATTTTTTTGTGGCGGTGATATTTATTTCCCTCATCATGTTGTAAATCTTCTGCTTCTCCTCTATTGTGAAAGTGATGTCAGCAGTGGCGGTGCCGTCCATGATCAGATCTTTTGTCACCGTTCCGTCATACGTATTGATTTCATTCTTTTTGTCGTAACCGAATGTAATCGAGAAGTCAAAGTCATCCGGCATATTTTCCGGCATCGAAGCAGATGAAAAATTGAATACATGACAGGCACTCAAGATAAACATAAGGGCAACAACAGAAAAAAGTTTTTTCATCTCGACTCTCCCCTTTCTTGATTAGTCGCTGGGAAAGACGCTTTGTTTCACTCGATTTGGTTCAAAGAAAAAAAGACCCCCATTCATCATTCAACGATGACTTCAATGGGATCAAGGTTGATCGGTTCACTGGCCGGGATCAAATCTTTGCCATAATCCTTTTTTCTTTCTTCCGTTTTATAGAAAGTGGCAACCGGAGTGATGGTGAGGACTTTTGTCTCTTCACTCTTCATCCAGGTTTTTCGCAATGACTCTCGCTGCAGAAACATATTCATTGTTTCCGCTGGCTCCATTTGAAACAACTGTGTACTCATTCCCTGAATCATCGGTTATTTCATAATCAACGATGACCGTCTCCCACGTTTCATCCAAGAGGTTTGGATGGACGATTTCCTTCAAATAGAAGCTCGTGGATGTTGGCGTTATCGTCATTTTGTTCAGTCGGACGTTCAATCCTTTGGTTTTTCGTTTCAGAATCGTCAAAATACCGTGATTCACTGCCGATATTGCCCAAGCTCAGTTCAAATGGCCATTGCCCTGACACTTGTTTTGACTCATCCATTTATCGAAAATTCGGTGCCCGACCCATCTGAAGTGAATGGTTTCTGAAGGAGATTGACCCGATAAATTGAAAACAAGCAACCCGGCATACGTATTTGCATCAAGTTTTTCAATGATTTGACTCCCTCCGAGTAGATTATTTCTTGATAAATGCTCATTCACGAATGGATCCATATCCCATTCGATAAAAGGAACTTTTCCCAAGTCTTCCTCACTGCTCAAAAGAAAGGCAAGTATGATATTTTCTCCGTCATAGACCCCTTCTGTCATCGTGGGAGTTACTCCATTGCTTTCCTTCATCATGCCTAATTCAACAGCATTTTGATTATATTCTTGATACGTGGATTCTTCGTCTTCAGCAAACAATTCAAAAACACTTCCTAAAAGCGGCAACTTTAAGCATATGATGGGAATGAAACACTGAATGTAATGAAAAAGATCCCAAAAATCGGGAGAGACTAACACCAAATTACTGAACCCATGGCGTCGTTTCTTTCCCCTTGTTTGTTCTGCCCGCTGAATTCCGTTACGGATCGTATGATGCAGGTCTTCCTGCGGGATTTCAATTTGTTCATATATTTCCTGAAATGATTTCTCTTCCATCATGCCCTCCCCTTTCCAAGTGATTTTTCAGTTGTTCCTTCCCACGGCGGAGATACGTTTTCACAGTATTTTCGGGAATTTCCATAACTGCTGCGATGTCTTTGATGGGAAGATCATGAAAATAGAACAATAGAATTGCTTCCCGGTAAGATTTCCGTAACCGTTCGATTGCCTGAAGCAAATCCATGTGCTCGATTTTCACATCATCTCTCTGGGACAGAGAATGTTCTATATATTCCAGTGGGTCGACTCGTTTTTTCATTTTCAAACACTCATCGGAGTTGTTGATGAGGATCCGCATCAGCCAAGTGGCAAAATATTTATTTATTCTCAAAGACTTAATGGTGGCGAAGAATGTTTTATAACTAGTTTCCTGGACAACATCCAGTGCATCGTCACGATTTCCAGCATATAAAAAGGCTGTCCGATACATTTGTTCACTGTATGCCAAGAGGAGTTGTTCAAAAGCTTCGGCATCTCCTGCTTTTGCTCGTTTGATCAGTCTCGTCTGATTCATCACTTTCCCACCTTTCTCGTCCATTAGAGGGTTCACATATGTGAAAAGTTTCAAAAAATATAAAAAACGAGTTAAACAACTTCAGTTTAACAAGTTTTCCCTTGAAATTTTTAGAAAAGATTATTGATCCAGCTGGATGTCAATCGGTTCCAATTCAACGAGTCAATCCATTGAGAAAAAGTGTAGAAAAGTAGACAAAGTTGTTCTTTTATTACATTGTAAACGCTTTCCCGAAAAAATATAATGAACTTGAACCAAACTAATTTTAATGGAGGTTTGAAAAATGCGAAAATTATTGGGTGTTATCACTGTCTTATTCCTTTCCGTTTTATTGGTCGCATGTGGAAGTGATGACGGAGCCGATAGCGAGGACAAATTGGTTGTATACTCTCCTAATAGCGAAGATATTATAAACACAATCATCCCAATGTTTGAAAAAGAAACAGGAATTAAAGTTGAACTTATTTCTGCAGGTACTGGAGAGCTGATTAAACGGATTGAATCAGAAAAAGATAATCCATATGCAGATGTCATGTTTGGAGGCAGTAAAGCACAAGCATTAAATTATCCTGAGCTATTTGAAGAATATGTATCGATTCATAACGACGATATTATGGAAGAATTCCAAAATGCTGACGGTTTTGTATCGCCATACGTTGCAGACGGCAGTGTGATCTTAGTGAATACAGATTTAATTGGAGATATTGAAATCAAAGGCTACAAAGACTTGCTTAACCCGGAATTAAAAGGAAAAATTGCAGCTGCAGATCCTGCCAGTTCCAGTTCTGCTTTCGCTCAACTGACAAATATGTTGCTTGCAATGGGTGGAGATTACACATCCGATGAAGGATGGGATTATGTTGCGGCACTAGTGGAAAACCTTGATGGAAAAATCGCAAGTGGTTCAGGTGCTGTCCACAAAGGTGTAGCTGACGGTGAATATGTCGTCGGATTGACATATGAAGATCCTTCTGCAAGTTATGTAAGAGATGGTGCACCTGTCGAAATTGTTTATCCTGAGGAAGGAACCGTATTTTTAGGCGCAGCCATGCAAATTGTCAAAGGTGCCAAAAATATGGAAAACGCTAAAAAATTTGTTGATTTTGTTCTGTCTAAGGAAGCACAAGATGCATTCGGTACAGAACTGACGAATAGACCGGTAAGGAAAGATGCAGAGTTGGGTGACCATATGACACCAATGGAAGATATTTATTTAATTTATGAAGATGAAGAGTATGTAAGGGATCATCGAGATGAAATTATCGATAAATACATTGAAATTTTTACAAGCGCACAATAATTAACATCAGAGAAAAGAGGGATGGCCTTGAGTATTTCAATCGAGTTCAAAAATGTTATAAAAAGATATGGCGACGTGACTGTTATTCCAGGTCTATCCTTTAAGATCGAGAAGGGAGAGTTTTTCACCCTTCTCGGTCCATCTGGATGTGGAAAAACAACTGTGCTGAGAATGGTTGCTGGTTTCAACAGTATAGAAGGTGGAGAAATCACTTTTGATGGCGAGGTCGTCAATCAAAAGCCACCTCAAAAGCGTAATATCGGCATGGTATTCCAAGACTATGCGGTTTTTCCACATATGACAGTGAAGGGTAATGTAGGATTTGGATTAGCTAACAAAAAAATGAACAAGAAGGAAATTGAAGAAAAAGTTTTAGAAATGTTGGACATTGTGCAAATCAAACAGTTTGCCGATCGACTACCGAAAAATTTATCAGGAGGACAACAGCAAAGAGTTGCTTTAGCTCGTGCGATTGTAATGGAACCAAACGTATTGTTGATGGATGAACCTTTGTCCAACTTGGATGCTAAACTGAGAATCGACATGCGTAATGCCATTCGGGAAATTCAGAAGGATGTCGGGATCACAACACTTTACGTCACACACGACCAAGAAGAAGCGATGGCAATTTCAGATAAAATTGCTGTTATGAACCAGGGGAAAATCGAACAAATCGGAAATCCACAACAAGTCTATCAACGTCCTGCATCTATATTTGTTGCGACGTTTATCGGAAGAGCGAATATCTTGCGCAGAAAAGTCAGATTTGAGAACGGTGAACACTATTTATATCTTGCTGACAATTATAAAATCAAGACACCCCAATTAGCAGTAAAAGAACCAGATAAAGAAATGGATGTCAAAGTATCAATCCGTCCAGAGGAATTCATCATTAATACAGAAAATAATGATGGTGTTGATGGTGTGATCAAACAGAGTACATTCCTTGGATTGAATGTTCATTACATCGTGACATTGGAAAATGGTGAGGACGTTGAAATCATCCAGGAATCAACTATCGATGGTACTCTTGAACCTAATACAAAGGTTAAACTAAAAGTGAAGAAAGAAAAAATAAACATTTTTGATGATCAATCAGAGTCAAATATATTAAGGGGTGTTACCAATGGCCTCTAATGTATTAAATAGACGAGATGCTTGGTCATACATCACATTCATTATCATTGTTTTTTATATCATCGTTCTTATTTTTCCCCTATTGTCATTGCTTAAGGAAAGTGTCACTACCGGAGATGGTCAATTTTCTTTGAAGTATTTTGCTGAATTTTTCAGTAAAAAATATTACTACGGCACTTTATTCAACAGTTTAAAAGTAACGATTGCTGTAACCGTTGCTTCAGTTATTATTGCAACTCCACTAGCTTACATCATGACCACTTTTAAAATGAAAGGCAAGATCTATTTACAAATTTTAATTTTAATTTCGATGATGGCACCACCCTTTATAGGTGCTTATTCCTGGATTCTGCTTTTAGGTAGAAATGGTGCTATTACAAATTTCATGAATGACTTTTTCGGCGTCAGTACACCTGATATATATGGGTTTAATGGAATCTTACTTGTATTGACACTTCAATTGACGCCACTCATATACATGTTTTTAATGGGAGCTTTACAAAATATCGACAACTCGTTACTGGAAGCGGCAGAAAGCATGGGCTACACAGGTGTTCGAAAAATAGTCAAAGTTGTCATGCCGCTGTTGACACCTACAATTTTGGCTGGTTCTCTCATGGTGTTTATGCGGGCGTTGGCGGATTTTGGTACGCCGATGCTGATTGGTGAAGGATATATGACATTACCGGTTATGATCTTTAACGAATTTATTAGTGAAATGGGTGGAAACGATGGATTTGCTGCTGCAATCAGTGTTATTGTCATTATCCTCGCACTTTCCATTTTTCTACTGCAAAAGTATATATCGAATCGAAAATCCTATTATATGAGTGCACTTAATCCAATTGAGGAAAAACAACATCGTGGCATCAAAAATATACTAGCTCACTTGTATGTGTATGGCTTTTTATCATTAGCCATTCTTCCGCAACTCTATGTTATATATACAGCATTTTTAAAAACTTCCGGTCGAATATTTGTGAGTGGATACTCGTTGGACAGTTTCAGAGTGGCATTTGATCGTGGCGGGAAAGCATTACTAAACACATTCACTTTTGGAGCTGTAGCTATAGTAATCGTCGTCACTATTGCAATTTTGGTAGGTTATATCACTGTCAGAAGAAGAAATGCAGTAACAAATAGTTTGGACACTTTCACAATGGTTCCTTATATTGTTCCAGGATCGGTTTTGGGAATTGCATTGTTGCTTGCTTTCAATAGTAAACCATTATTGTTGAGTGGAACAGCAACCATCTTGATTATTGCTTTTGTCATCCGAAGATTGCCTTATACAATCAGGTCGAGTGCAGCAATTGTTTATCAAATTAGTCCAAGTGTGGAAGAAGCCGCAGCAAGTCTCGGAGCATCGAACATGAAAACATTTTTTAGAATAACATTACCTATTATGCTTCCTGGTGTATTGTCTGGTGCAATACTTAGTTGGGTGACCATCATCAGTGAGTTGAGCACATCAATTCTTTTATACACAGCAAGAACACAAACAATGACGATTGCCATTTATACGGAAGTCATTCGAGGCAACTATGGAATAGCTGCTGCTTTAGCGACGATATTAATCGCAATTACTGTCGTGTCATTATTGATTTTCTTTAAGTTGTCAGGTAAAAAAGAATTTTCCATATAGAAAAAGGTTGATTGTGTATAATTAAAAGTGTGGTGACGATCTAAATAGAAGGGGTGACAGCATATGAAAACACGGAAAAAAAGCTTTAAAACAGTGACGAAAGAACTTTTTTTCAAATATGCTGCCATCCCTTATTTAATCATCGTTATTTTGTTTAGCTTATTTATGATTTCATTAATCAACATTAAAATCATTTACGATTCAAAGCATGCCGCTAAGAACATAGAACTAAAAGTTTCAGAAGTGTTTCAGAATTATTTAGAAGAAATTGAGAGAATGAGTGAGTTGCCTCAAGTTTACTCCACACTTGAAACACTAAAAGACAATCATCTGGTTTATGAAGAGTTTTATAACTTTAATAATCAAAACGAAGTGAAAAGCATGTTTCATTTAATTGATCTACGTCATGTCTTTTTAGTATCAACTGCACCATCAATAAGTGAAAATAATAATCAAATAATTGATGATATCCTTCCCTATATTAATAAAAATCCAGATGAAATTTATGTCGATGTAGCGCAAACACAATATCCAAATGGAATAACGACTGTTTTAAACTTAGGAAAAGCAATCATAAAAGATCAGAAAACAATAGGATACCTTGTTTATCAATTGGTGGAGGATGATTTTCAACAACTCATTTTTGGAGAAAAAGCAGATATCGTCGTGTTGACAGATGACTATGATTATATAGTGACAACGACAAATAGCATCACAACAGGTTTAATGAACAAATTCACCCCAAATCGAATATCTGATACCCTTGTAAAAATAAAAGATGATACATACTACTTCAATGAGCTAAGAACTGAAAATGGGTTGTTTACAATTTATACAATGAACAATATAAAGAACAGTAATACTGTCATTTATCTTTCGTTTTTCATTTTCATACTGATCACAGGAATATTGTTGTATTTTTTATTAAGAAATTTAGCAGAGAAAATGTCTTCCAAAAACGTGCAATCAATTGAAAAATTAATGGATGCAGTAGCAAAATTGGATCAGGGTGATATGAAGGCATATGTCGACATAAATACAGGAGATGAGTTTGAATTATTGGCAAATCAATACAACGAAATGTTGGATAATTTAAATGAACTGTTGAAGAGAAATGAGGAGTTGACTAATCTGAAAATCCAAAAGGAAATCAGCCTATTGGAAAGTCAATTTAATCCTCATTTCTTGTTCAATGTGTTAGAAACTTTGAAGTATACTATGTATACAGATGTCAACAAAGCTCAGGAAATCATCTTATCTTTATCGCGTGTATTGAGGTATAGTTTGAATGCAAACACCCATGAAACACCTTTTGAAAGGGATTTAAACTATATGTTGGATTATTTGAAATTACATAAAATACGCTTTGGAGAAAGACTTGATTATAAAATAGACATTGATGAGGAATTACGTCAGGTTCCCGTGCCAAAACTTTTGCTTCAACCCCTCATTGAAAACTCTATCAAGTATGGTTATAAAGAAAAGACTCATTTAACAATCCATATTGAAGGTCGGATCAAGGAGGATCAAATCATCTTAAAAGTGACTGATAATGGCAGTGGTATAGATGATGAGAAGTTAAAGAGAATTAAAAGCACATTCACTTCATCGGAAACGGCAGCAGGGGATATCGGAATCGGCTTATACAATACGTATCGAAGAATTGTATTGCAATATGGAGATCGTTATGGTCTCAACATCTACAGTTCAAAAGGTCAGGGGACAAAAGTGATTGCAACACTCCCTTATAGGAGAACGTCCTCGAACAACACCGGTGTTTAAACAGTGTAAATGTGAATGAAATCTACATGTCGATCATATGTTTCTGTATCAAAAACTGGAGGGAGTGTACAAATTAGAGATGTATAAAACGTTGATCGTGGAAGACGAAGATATGATTCGTAATGGTTTAAAATATATGATTGATTGGGTGAGTCTGGACTGTGTCATAGTCGGTGAAGCGGCGAATGGTGAAGAAGGGCTTCACATGATTGAGGAGTTAGAGCCGGACATCCTTTTATTGGATATAAACATGCCTGTTAAAAATGGTCTTGAATTGCTTGAAGAAAGTGTGGATGAACATTTGTTTTCGACGATTATCATATCTGGTTATGATGAATTTGAATATGCAAAAAAAGCAATTTCCTATGGTGTGGAAGAGTATTTGTTAAAACCTGTTGAACCGAATAAACTCCATGAAGCGATTGAACGGGCAAAAGAATCTGTGCAATTAAAAAAACGTTATGAATTGATTAAACAAAAACTCATTACACCGGATGATGTAGAACTACTGAGTTGGGATATTTGGCGTAAAATCGATCACAAACCGAAACATGTTAAGCAAATGTTAAATTATATAGAACAAAACTATCATAAAAAAATCACGATGGATGATCTCGTGGAAGTGACGGGTAAAAGCGCTACTTACTTGTATAATCTTTTTAAAGAAAGCACCAATCATACTTTTAATGATTTTTTAAATCGTTATCGTATCCAAAAAGCGATAGAACGTATTAGAACCGGGGAAGAAAAAATTTCAATGATTGCATTGGATGTTGGATTCAGTAGCTATCGGTACTTTATTAAAGTGTTCAAAAAGTATACGAATGCACTTCCAAGTGATTTTTTCTTCTATTTTGAGGAAAAAGATACGGAATGAGCCTGATTTCGTATGTTCAAAATGGCCGGATGAGACTTCCAATCTGGTCTTTATACAGCGAATCATTACTTGTATGCCTTATATGTTCTCTATATATCACCTATAAAGCCGTCGATAAATTGGAGAACACTCCCCGCCCATTCTGAAAAGGAAAGGTCGTCATCCCATGTGCCCCTATCGGTCGCTTTGGCATTACCCCAGTCCAATATTCTTTGATGCAACAGATGGATCTTTATCCGTCGCTTGACATCGGTATTTATTTCAGAATCACGTAGATATTGACGAATGAAGTAGGCAGCCGTTGCTTTTTCGTTGTTATCGATATAATGGATGAGCATCTTTACCAGGTCTAATAGCGGATCGGCAAAATAGGAATTGGTGAAGTCGAATACACCACTGATTTCCCACCCCTGTTCACCTGGATGGACACAAGAAAATTTCCCGTCTTGAAGTCCCCCATCACAAAAGTAGGCGAGTCGAATTCCAATAGTGCTTGACGTGATGCATCGATTAATGATTCAACCCATGCAACATCGTTTTCCGTGATTGCTGGATATTTCTTGGCATCATTCAGCCAGAATCGAATCCTTTCAAAAAGCCATTCATGATATGCAGGGGCAAACGGTTGTATTTGACATGTATTCGGATCGAGTTTTCCACAATGTTCAACCTTCCACTGATGAAATTCTCTCAAAGTAGCGGCTATGGACTTTGCAATACTTCGTTGTTCCTCTACCCAAAGTTGCGTTCTCAAAGTTGGCGCATCCAGATGTGACCCTTCGAGACGTGGTATCAGAGCGTAGCTCCAGTCAAATATGTCAAGAGCATCATCAATGATATACGGTGTCGGAACAGGAATTGTCGTACGTTTCTTGATTTGTTCGATGAAAAACTTTTCTTCTTCCAATTGTCCGGGATAGACCGGGTGACCTTTCAACACGAACTCCCCTGCAGTTGAAGTGATGAACCATGTTTGTCCCATGGCTCCTTGATTTGTTTTTCCAAATCCAATCAATTCTCCAAGATGGAACCGGTCAAGCATCGCCTGTAGTTGTTCCGGGGTTACCGTCCCTAATCTGTTTTTGGATCCGAAGATTATTTTTGCAGTCATAGTCCTTCTCCTATTTCCAATGGCAAATGACAGACTACTTATTTTTCATAAACCGTCCCGTTTTTTATTTTAGACGTTTTCTAACCTAGGGTAAAATAGAACTAGAAGAGGTACAGACACTCGCAGACTAACAAAAGTCCTAATGTTCAACAATTGCTTCTCGTTTTACCGATATGCACAAAAAATAATCCGATAAAGAAAGCGATGACTGCTCCAACTAAGCCAGCCAGATAACTTTGGTATATCATATGAAAGCCGATGAATGTTCCGATTGCCAAACCAGCCGGAAGAATCCAAAGCATTCAATCTACCTCCTCATCTCCATGTTTGGTTTGATTAGGCTAACTTTGATGAGATTTTGGAATTTTCCATTCATTCCATCACATTCAGTCTACATGAAACCATACGATAAATAAATATTTTTCATAGAAAAAAGAAGC
>CALKWU010000052.1 GCA_938004015.1 uncultured Oceanobacillus sp. | reverse complement strand
GCTTCTTTTTTCTATGAAAAATATTTATTTATCGTATGGTTTCATGTAGACTGAAAGTAATGAAATGATTGAAAAAATAATTTAAAGGACGGGTACATATGGAACTGATTTTTGCGGCAATCGCAGCGATAATCGTAGTCATCATTGCTGTCATCGGAATCATAGATGGCTTTTCCGAAAGAATGAAAAAACGGACAACCAAATGGGAACAAAAAATTACGGAACTCGAAAAAAGAGTAGATGAATTAGAGAAAAAGCAAAAATGAAAATAAGAAAAAACGATTTCGGAGGTTGAACATATGCTTTGGATTCTTCCATTGGCTTAACGATTGGAACGTTTATCGGAATTGTCATGATGCAACAATCCATATTTGCTGCAATGATAGGAGCGATCCTCGCCTTTCTCGTTGGAGTCGTGTTTGTCTTCGTAGGTAAAACGAAAAGTAATGATTAAGCGATGAGATGTCCCGTATTACATATCATTTCAAAAAATGACAGTAAGAGGTTGAACCAATGATTTGGCAAAAAGCAAAGGAAAATAAGTGGTACCGGCTGCTTGGGTTTTGCCATTTACGGGGTATCTCTTATGCTTCAAGCAGTAGCTGTCGAATATGCGTTTGATCTGTACCGCTCAAGTGAAGATGCTTTTGCCCACTCTTTTGCCATGTATTTATATGACTGGGCGATGCTTGAAGGCGGGCTTTCTGTAAGCATGTATATTCTTGCCAATCTATGTTTAGGTTGTTGGGTCATCCTTCATTCTTTCGGATTATACCAAGCGAATACCAGTAAACTACTATTTGTATTCGGAAGCTTTGTCTGGGGTTTAATGATCATCGGTCATATCGCCTCATGGTTCTTTTAATGCAAGCAAAACAAATCATGCACGATATCAATGAGGCAGTAGGCTAGTTGTTTTTAGTTTGGATCATCTTGATCAGTGTGAACATGCTGCGAGGAAAAATAACATATAGAGCTGTTTCCAGTTAAGAGGAGATACATGATGACTACCAAAATTATTTTTGGATCGAAAAATAGATTGGGCACGATAACCACTGAACAATTGCAAGCCATGCTGGATCGATTCAAGCTTGGGAAACTCATTTCTTTCAGCAGCACGGCACAAGGTGCAATGGGACAGACGATGTTCATCACATCAACGGATGGAGAATTTGTTTTAAAAGGGAACCCGCTTTACCCCGGTCAATTGGAAGAAGAAAAATTTTTTGTCGACCAGCTAAACCAAATAACCGACATTCCGGTGCCATCACCATATGTCATCGACCCATCCGACGACATCTTCGGCTGGAGTTATGCATGGATAATTCACACTTACTATTGATAACATCTATTTCATTTGATAGTATACTACATATAGTATATTAAAAGACAACTTAATACTAAATGTAGTAATTGCATTATGGTGACAGATGATCTGTTTAAAAGGGAATCCAGTGGAAATCTGGAGCTGCCCCCGCAACTGTTAGTGCGGACGAACGAGCAATCCACTGTATCGTTTGCTGTTTAAGGTGACGATATGGGAAGGGCTTTAGTAGGAAGAAGCACGAGCCAGGAGACCTGCCATAACTGCCAGTTTTCTTTCTTCGGGGTGCAAGAAAGGTAAAACGATTGGAGGATTATGTCTTCAAAGGCACCTCTGTCGTTTTTCCTGCCGTTCATCCCGAGAATGAACGGTTTTTTATTTTCATTTTTTCATAACAAGATAACAAGGAGGAAATCAAATGGTTACGATCAACCTGAGTAAAAAAATGGACGTTTTAGCTTCTATTGAAAAATGGGCCAATGGGCTTCGAATTGAAACGGAAAGCTATAAAGATAAAGTCAAGAATCTATTGAATTCTAACCAAACCGATGAGGATTTAGATGGTGTCTTAATTAAACATGCATTGGAAAATATCGACGAAGCCAATCCGGATTGGACTTATTTTGCTGCAAGAGTATATTTGGACTCCCTTTATAAACAAGCGGCGAAAAACAGAAACTATGATGCAACACAACGCTATGGTTCATTTTATGATTTGCTTACACAATTGACCGAAAAAGGCATTTACTCGGATAAGCTGCTCAAAACCTACAGGAAGGAGGAAATCGACTACTTTGGTGAATTTCTTGAACCAGAGCGAGACTTCTTGTTCACCTATCCGGCCCTCTACACGTTGGCAACGCGATATTTGGCCGTGGACCATGAAAAAAATGTCTATGAATTGCCGCAAGAACGTTGGATGATCATCGCCATGTACTTGATGCAACATGAACCATTGCCTGAGCGCACAGAACATGTGAAAGAAGCTTATTGGGCACTCAGCCAGCTATATATGACGGTCGCGACACCAACACTTGCAAATGCAGGCAAAAGCCACGGCCAATTGTCGAGTTGCTTCATCGATACAGTAGATGACAGTCTCCAAAGCATTTATGACAGCAATAGCGACATCGCCCAACTTTCCAAAAACGGCGGCGGAATCGGTGTTTACATGGGGAAAGTCCGCGCAAGGGGAAGTTCAATCAAAGGGTTTAAAGGCATGTCCAGTGGAGTCGTCCCTTGGATCAAACAGTTGAACAACACAGCCGTCAGCGTCGATCAATTAGGCACGAGAAAAGGGGCCATCTCGGTCTACTTGGATATATGGCATCGGGATATTGAAGATTTTCTCGATTTGAAACTTAACAACGGGGATGACCGGATGCGCGCCCATGATATTTATACAGGCGTCTGTATCCCAGACTTCTTTATGGAACAGGTGGAAAGACGAGGTGAGTGGTATCTTTTTGACCCCCATGAAGTGAGACAAGTGATGGGGTATTCATTGGAAGATTTTTATGACGAGGAAAAAGGCGATGGCGAGTGGCGGAAAAAGTATCAAGAATGCATCAAGGCCGACTTGAAATCCAAAAAGAAAGTGCCTGCCATTGAAATCATGAAGCGAATCATGAGATCCCAGTTGGAAACGGGGACACCGTTCATGTTTTACCGCGATGAAGTCAATCGACAAAATGCAAACAATCATAAAGGGATGATTTACTGCTCCAATCTATGTACGGAAATCACGCAAAACCAGTCGCCAACCGAACTGGTCGAACAATATGTCACCGAGGAAAACATCATTGTGAAATCATATAAACCGGGTGACTTTGTCGTTTGTAATTTAAGTTCGATCAATTTAGGAAAAGCCGTACCGGATGACGTATTGGAACGCTTGATCAACATTCAAGTGCGCATGCTGGACAATGTCATCGATATCAACCATTTACCGGTTAAACAAGCGGAAATTACGAATCAAAAATATCGTGCAATTGGTCTCGGAACATTCGGCTGGCATCATTTATTGGCTCTTAAAAATATCGAATGGGAATCTGAGGAAGCTGTCCAATTGGCAGATGAACTCTATGAAAAAATCGCCTATCTCACGATTAAAAGCAGTATGGAATTAAGCAAAGAAAAAGGGAGTTATCCACTCTTTGAAGGTAGCAAGTGGAGCGATGGCAGCTATTTCTCGGAAAAAGGCTACAGCGGCGACAAGTGGCGGAAGTTGAAGGAAGATGTTAAGACTTATGGCATTCGCAATGGTTACTTGATGGCTGTAGCACCGAACGCGACAACATCCATCATTGCTGGTTCAACGGCCAGTATCGATCCAATTTTCAAACCGTATTATATCGAAGAAAAGAAAGATTACCGGATCCCAAACACGGCACCCGACTTGGATCATCGAACCTATCATATTTACCGTCGATCCGCTTATATCGTCGACCAACGTTGGTCGGTCAAACAGAATGCCGCTCGTCAAAGACATATTGACCAAAGCATTTCCTTCAACTTTTATGTACCGTACAACATCCGGGCATCGATTTTACTCGACCTCCATTTGCAAGCATGGAAATCGGGACTGAAAACGACTTACTATGTCCGTTCCACCTCCAATGACGTGGAAGAATGTGAGTGGTGTCAAAGTTGAAAGCATTAGTGGCTTATTTATCTTACAGCGGAAATACGTTGGAAGTGGCCGAAATCATCATTGAGAAATTAAAAGAGCACAACTTCAGTGTAGACGTGCACCGGATTGGCTACGACCCGCCAGTTCAACCGGAAACTTATGATTTGATCTTCATCGGCACCTTTACATGGGCCGAGGGAGCAACCCCAGATGAAGTGAAAGATTTTGTTCTGGAAATAGGGTACAAACCGGATCATATTGCGGTATTCGGTACAGGGGAAACACAATTTGGCGGCGATGATTTATTTTGCAAAGCGGCCATTAAATTAGCGAAGTTTTATGAAAGCAGATGGGAACCGTTAACCATCGAACAATCTCCAAGAGGAAGTCAAGAACTTAAAGTGAAAAACTGGATAGAAAGGGTGGTCAATGATGGAATTAGCCATGTTAGACAAAGTGAAAACCTTAGAACCATTGAATCCTAATCGAGCAACGGCATTATTTGGCGGAAAATCTAGCGGCATTTTGAACTGGAACGATATTCCTTATCCCCATTGGTATAAAATATATAAACGGTTGCTCGGAAATTTCTGGCAATCCGATGAAGTGAACATGGCCAGCGATGTGAAACAATTCCCGACTTTGACGGAAAAAGAGCAGGAAGCCTACCTGAAAATCATCAGTCTGTTGGCAACCCTCGATTCTTCACAAACGAGGGCGATTCTCCTGACATCACTATATGCATCGGATCCGGCTGTCCAATCGATTTTGGCGATTATTGCCCAGCAGGAAGCGGTGCACAACGAGAGTTATTCCTATATTTTATCTTCCGTCGTTTCTCTGGAAAAACAAATCCAAGCATTTGATATCGGCAGAACCGACGACGTTTTGCTGAAGCGTAATGAAACGATTATGCAAGTGTATAATCAGATGGTTGAAGAGCCGACAATTGAAAATATCTTAAAAACATTAGTTTATTCCATTTTGTTGGAAGGGATGTTTTTTTATTCAGGATTTGCCTTTTTCTACAATTTAGCACGACAAAATAAAATGGTAGGAACGTCCACGATGATCAGCTACATCAACCGGGATGAACTGGAACATGGACGATTCATTTCCGAACTCATCCGGGCGACCTTTGCAGAAAACCCTGAATACAATACACCAGACTTTACAAAATGGATTTATCGCCAGTTTGAACAATCCGTCGCTTTAGAGATTGAATGGTCTAAATACGTATTGGAAGACGTTGAAGGAATTGATTTGGACGAGATGGCCGGTTTTATCCGCTATCGGGCCAATAAGATGCTCAGAATGATCGGTTTAAGCGAATTATATCCAAACGAGAGCGACAATCCGATGAAGTGGATCCGCGCCTATGTCGATAATTTTGATGGCACGAAAACAGACTTCTTTGAACAAAGATCCCGTACCTATACGAAAGTCAGTGATTTAAACGGGTTTGATGATTTGTAATCGATATGGCGAGAGGTAGGAACAACAAATTTAGTGTTCCTGCCTCATTTCTTTCTATTTCCATCAATGATATGAAGAATAGAATGATTGTTGAGATAATATTTGCTGTACTGACCGTAGAAATCCTCTAGATACCTGGGCGTTGTCAATCGAAAAATTACAAGATTTACGAAGACATACTTTGCGAATAGGAGGAGATTGCGGTGAATGATGAAATCTTGAAAGAAGCCTTCCAAACATGGGAAGAGTTGAGCATGGACGACAAGGAATATGCTGCCTATGAAGTCCGCATGAAACAGGTTTTGGATGAACAGTCAGTAAAACGGGATATGGAATTGTTGAAACTGCGGTTGAAAAAGGGAAAGAAGAAGGGCTGGAAAAGGGTTTAGAAAAGCTGGAAGAAACCGCACTTCGTCTATTAAAAAGTGGATTTTCAGTCGAAGAAGTCATGAACTTGACTGCTTTAGTGAAAAAACACGTTTTGAATTGAATCAGCAGTTGGAAACTAGGGAAGATCCTGATGAAAGATGAAAATTTCATCACGATTATTGCTTTGAGTGTCACCGTAAGTGTTACCAATCCGGCATTGGCAGAAAAACTGCCGCTCATCGGGAATATCTTTGAACTGTTTAAAGAGGATGAGGCATATATTTTTGACGAATACAGTAATTACGCTGCCGGCATTGGTGCGACCCAAGAAAGTAATGGCGTGACGATCACGATTACCGATGCGGTCTACGATAAGGAAAGCATTACAATCTCCTACACGATCAAAAGTGATCAATCTCTAGGAGATGATGCATTTTTAGATGGCTGGTTCATTGCAGAGGAATACGAAAAAAGTTATACACCAGGGAGTAAAATGTCTGAAAAGGTAAGCGAAAATGAGTATGCAGTCGTCGATATCATGTATTTGATGAATGGCAAAAGACATGAACAGGTGAACATCAAGTGGAAAGGAGAACGGATCCGCCGAATTTATAATGAAAAAGAACAAGAGCCGATTGAAGGGAACTGGAATTTTGAATTCACATTAGAAGCACTCGAAGCGGAAACGAGGGAGTTTGACGATTTGACCACAAAAGGCGAATGGATCAACGTCACGTTAAGAAAAATGACGACGACACCTGTTGCAACGAACTTCTATTTGTCAAAACGGTTGGATAAAGACTTACCACAGTGGGAGGATGAGTGGGAAACGGCATTTGTCGATTATATCGTGACTGACGATATAGGGAATGAATATAATGTGATGTACAATGCCGGCTTCGGCGAAAGCAAATTCCTCATGTTGGAACGTTTTTCAACAACCGTCCTTGATGAAGAGGCAACATCGATTACAATTACACCTGTCGTCTCTGTATATCAATCAGTTGCCGACAATGAGTTAGAGATTGTGGAAGATCCTTTTGAACTGGAACCGATTGAAGTGAATTTAGAATAAATGAAAGGAATAAAAGACCGTCATGTAGTGACCTCCAATAGTTAGATTTTTTACTCTAATTTTTGGGGGACAGAACCCATCTGATGGTCTTTTTTTGGACAAAATGAAGTGAAACAAATAGACTTCCCCAGCGTCTAATTAAGAAAGGGGAGAGCGAAATGAAAAAGTTATTCTCTATAATGATTCTTACCTTTCTGTTAACTGCCTGTAGTCTTTTCATCAATCCGGTTTCGATGCCGGAAAACATGCCGGATGACTTTGATTTCTCAATCAAATTCGGTTTTGATAAAAAGAACGAAATCAATACGTATGACGGTACGGTGACGAAAGATTTGATCATGGACGGTACTGCAACAGCAACCATCACTTTTATACATGAGGAAAAACAAAATATTTACGATAGGATGAAGGAAATAAATATTACCGAAACAAAAAAATTAACTCCAAAATTGACGGATCGTACGTGTTTCCAGGAACCTCATGAAGACGATGAATGGAAAATCACCATCAACGGCGAAACGTACAAGCACTCCATTTCAGGGGAATACTGTCATCCGACAGACGATGCGAAAGAACTGATTGAACTTAGGAATGAGATTTTTCGTATGGTGGAAGGAAAAAAAGCTTATCAAGACTTGCCAGAGGCTAGAGGTGGATATGATTAATTCAAGAGCAAATCACTTACATTCTATGGTATGATTTGCTTAAACAACGACAAACGGGGAACTCGACGATGGGGATCAGGAATTTGGATATGGTCCTGTAAAATGACTCATATTTTACAGGAGGATTGAATCATGAATATTAAAGAAGCTCATACATTTTATAAAAAACAATTCGACATGTTTAATGGGAGAAGACGACAAGCCTGACGAGACATCCACGCAATCTTTGGCATGTTACTCTACCGATGAAATTTATGAATTATGCAAGCAAGCTGATTTAGAGATTATCGCTTATTTTCCTGGTGATGCAAGGGATTTTGTGAATTGGAAATATGATGGTCGTATCGCTATCAAAATGCCTCAGTTATCGGATAAAAGTCAGAAAATGTAATCGGCGTTACAGGTGATGTTCGTAGATTGGAGGAGAGATGATGAACAAAATCCTATTGCACTTGGAAGGGCTTGCCGTTTTTGTTTTATGTATTTATGTCTATCGGTATTATGAATTGAGTTGGTTGTTGTTTTTTATTTTATTGTTCGCGCCCGACATCTCCATGCTCGGATATTTCATCAACAAAAAAATCGGTGCGGTTGTATATAACATATTTCACACGTATACAATCTCCATACCTGTTACTGTTTTCGGTTTTCTATCTTCGCAGCCATTCATTTTCGAAGTCGGTCTCATCTGGACCGCCCATATCGGAATGGATCGCTTGTTTGGATTCGGCTTGAAATATCCGACTGATTTCAAAGACACGCATTTGAATCGAGTGTAATCCAGATGGGAGGGGAGGAACATCGAACCTGCTTTATGGATTGCCGTATTCAGTTGTTTCGCTGCCGTCTTTGCTTTATTCATCTCAATCATAACAAAAAGAAATGATACGACCCTGTTAAAGACGATATCATCCATCGTTTTTTTTCATAAAAAAACGACTCAGGACCTTACCCCAAATGTAAAGTCCAAAGTCGTTGTCCGTATGTATCACCGTGCACCCGGCGTCGATACGACGTCCATATGCGCTTCTTAGCTTCATGGCTCAGCTTAGGCTTCCCTGCGGCACACAAGAATGACCACTTACTGCTGCTTCCTTCCGGACCTGACAGGGTTCGTGGGTTCCTGTTGCGCAGGACCCGAGCGTCAACACCAATCCACTAAGGCTGCCATACAGTCGCCATACCTCGGCAGGGGATTCGGCCTCGCTATAGCGGATTGCGAGTACAGGGCGCCGCTACCTCCCCGCTTAGCACGGTAATAAATATTATAACGTTTTTTCAAGACCTTTGCAATGGAAATAAATTC
>CALKWU010000051.1 GCA_938004015.1 uncultured Oceanobacillus sp. | reverse complement strand
TGAACAAGCCCGAAGACAGTATGAAGCTTTCAACTGGGCTGCCGTTGAACAATCGAACGCAGACATCAAAGAATTTACTGATGACACGAAAGCTGTTGTGAAAAACATATACCGTGAACGATTGGAATCATGCGAAAAAACGCTTGGTGAAGCATGTTCACCAAGCGTTTCCCCATTATTTTTTCAAAGCCGCTACTCTTTCCCGTTTTTTCTGTTTGAGGGTCAAATAAATGACCGCACCGACGAAAATGATCATCACACCGACGACGAGCGAAATGAGCAGCCAGTTGATTCCTTGGTAATCGACGACTTCATAAACTTCAATCGTTTCACGGGGGATGCCGACGCGATGGTTCCCTTCTTCATTTACCCGGACGATGTTGTCCCCCAAGTATCCGCGCAACATGTTATCCGAACCGACTCCTGGGATGTCGATGTAACTCGACTCACTGCCGTTATTGATGGCGATGTAAAGCGTTTCGCCTTCATACGACCGTTTGAAGACAACAAATGAATCTCTCGCATCGACAATCTCGATATCACCGTATCTTAATGCAGGAAACTCACTTCTCAAAGAAGAAACCCGATTATGGAATTCTTTCAATTCCGGTTCCCCACTATGCAGTGGGACAAGTCGTTGGGAATCCTCTGCTGTTTCCCCATACATACTCAATTCAGAGCCTTGCAAAAGGAGTGGGTTGCCCGGCATCGTATACATCATCGTCAGCGTCAACTGCCATGAAGTGACGGAATTCCTGCCGTTTTCCGATACCCTTTGGGTGAAGCGTTTGGAATATTTATCATCGACAAAAATCAAGCTGTTCATATCACTTGAAGCTTCAAAAACGTCGAAAATCTCTGCCGGTGATTGATCCGGTGCGCTGAACACATCCGCAATCGCTTGTCCAAGCGCATAGTCGTCAATGCCGTCGAGCTTTGTACTTTTCACGATTTCCTCGATGTCGGCTTGCGGATCCAATACATCCCCAATCAAATATTTATCCGGAAATTCATCCTTCAATTCCGTCGTCAGTTTGGCTAAAAAGTCGACGGATGATTGATCGACGGCATGGAAGATAAGCCCATCGACGTCCGTTTCTTCCAACCAGAAAGCCGCACTTTCAATAAGAAACTCTTGCACTTCCGGATGATCTTGATTCAATTGCACGACATTTTCCGTCCAGTCCGGCCCGGTGACGTTTTCCGTCAAAATCCAATCCGAATAATCCGGTTGTATGGCAAGCGGATGGTCTTTCGGTACATAGTTCGTGACAAACTCCAACACGACCTTCATATCCCGTTCATGGGCTTCGTTCACCAATTCCTCCAAATCGGAAAATGTTCCGAACTGTTCTTCGATATCCGTAAAATCTTCCACCCAATACCCATGAAAACCACCGGATGCATTTTTCATGATCGGTGATAGAGCAAGCATCGTGATGCCCAATTCCGCTTTTTCATCCAACCGTTTCCTAATTCCGATCAAGTCCCCGCCATGATACGCTTTCGGATCATCCGTATCCACTTCCGTATCGAGTGAAAAATCTCCATTATTATAGCGGTCGACAATGATTTCATAGATGATTTCATCTTCCAGTTGCCAATCATCGGCAGATACCGGATTGACAAACATGAAAAGCGGAAACAAGATCGCTAAACTGAGCATGATTCTCTTCATGAAATAAATTCCCCCATCAGTATCAAAAATAAATTCTGGGTCAATCAGGGACAGTCCCTTCTTGACCCAGAATAGGGACAAAAAGGGACTGTCCCTGTTTGTCCCATTTTAAAGTGGTAGCCGCATATAACCTAATACGAGAACGATGACGAATGCAATTGCGAATTGTATCCATGGAGATGTTGTTTTTTCCCCTTTTTTCGTCTTCACTAAGATCATTTCCATGGCAGCGATCAGCCAAATTCCCGCCAACCCTTTCGTAATCGCCTCTGCTCCTAACGGCATTGCAAAGTTTGCGAGATAGACGGTAATAAGCAAATACCCTCCAGTGAAAACAATCACCAAGTAAAGTAAACGTAAAATCATATGGCTGATGGTTGCGCCCTTTTCATTCCCTTGTTTATATAAGAAATAAGCGACAAACAAAAGTACAATTCCTAATATCCAAGACGTAACATGCGTATGAAGCATTTTTGATTTCCTCCTCATTAAACTTAATCACCAACCATCATACCACGTTCCATGGAAGAATTCATTTTAGACGGATTGTCTCTTCATCAATTTTGAATGTTTTTGACGAAGTAAAAATCCATTCGATTGGCATTCCCACACTCCATTCAACGTTTGAACGGTTGCCTTTTCTTATAATTCAAACTGCGCCATACCCATTCCAACGGTCCGAACCGGAATTTGGATAACCACCATTTGCTCAAGAAAATTTGAATAAAGTAAACGGTGATGACGATTCCGACGGTGACTGAAGGAACGACCGAATCGTAAAGCCCAAAGCCAACTCCATAGAATAGAATGAAACAAACGACAGATTGGAGAATGTAATTGCTGAGAGCCATCCTGCCGACATTTTTCAATGGTTGAAGTATTTTATCACCGATTCGAGTTCGTTGGATGAAAACGATCAAGGTCATGTAGAAAAGTGCAGAAGCCGTACCACCAATATTATCTTGGATATAACCGAGCCAAGTCGGATTCCCGAAAACGTAAGGACCGAATTTGAATAGGACACTGAAAATAAAAGTGATGATCAATAATTTACCTAGTAGGTATTGATGTTTTTCCGGTTCGTGGAAAATCCGTTTTCGTGCCAAATACATGCCGAGCAAAAACATCGGTAAAATGATTGGAATAAGCAATAGGAGCCCGACTCCGGAATTCGTCATGTTCCAATCATGGACATTTTGCCCCCAGATGACGAAGATATTCCCGCTGGAGTAATGATCGATTGCTTTTCCGATAGCCGCTTCATCTGTATAGTCCAAAATGAATCTTACATCGTAAAGCATCCGGGTGAAGAGGAGCGAACTCCCGACGAGTAATACTCCCGCCCAAAGCAACAGTGTCCGATCCTTCACTTTAATGAACGAAAAAAGCAAAAGCCCGATTAATCCGTAAGAAAGCAAAATATCCCCATGCCATAGGAGAAACGCATGCATCAGGCCAAAAACGATCAATATGAGTTGTCTCCTTAACAAAAACGAAGTAACGGCAGTTCCTCTTTGCTGCATTCTATCAATCATCAGTTGCCAGCTGAAACCGAATAAAATGGAAAACATCGTATAGAAACTGCCTTGGAACAAAATATCGACCATTGCTAAGGTGAATTGTTCTAAAAGGGTTTCCCAAGATTCGGGGTTCCCGCCATAAAGGAAATATGGTGCGGAAAAAGCACCGATATTGACGATGAAAATCCCTAAAATGGCAAAACCTCGCATAATATCGATATGCTCGATACGATTTTTTCCATCCGTCGGCTTCCAGTTATTTTTCATCCTATACTCCACCTTTTTATTTGAAAAAGGCGGCTCAATTTTATAAGAGCCGCCAGTCATTGGAATATGCACTACATATTTTACACCGATCAAGCTTGGATGAACAGTTGTTTTTCAAAGAAATAGAGATACGCTTCTTTCACCGGCTCGTTCCAGATCCGTTCGATTGCGGTACGATATAAGGATAACTGGACTTCATACCGTTTCCGCAACTTCTCTTTCAATTCCGGTGTGACCGGTTCGGAAATCGCATCTGTCTTGTAATCTAAAATGATCCAGCCGTCGTCTTTCGGAATGAGACAGTCGATGACTCCTTGCACCAATACATTTTCTTTCCCTTGTCCTGTGAATTCCGGATAAACTTCCTTCGCATCGAGCATCAAGTTGAAAGGAATTTCCCGGTAAAGGGGCGTCGTGTTCATCATATATTCAGCAAGGGGCGTTTTATAAAACTCGGCAATCGCCTCCAGTTGGATTGTATCCGCTTCTCTTTCGGTAAGTATCTCTTTGTCGACGAGACGCCATACTTCTTCTTCGATTTCCTGGACGGCGAGAGGACGTTCAAAAGGCAAATGCTGCATCACCGTATGCATAGCGGTTCCCTTTTCCGCAGGGCTCAACGTCCTCTCCTTCTGCAAGAAATTCGGCCGTTTCACAATTGGTGGTTTGAAGTCTTTGATGAAACGATTGTCGCTATATTCGTCTACCATTTCCCGTTGGCGTTTGATTTCCGTGACCGTCTGTTTGGCCCGGGAAATCGTGGCGATTTCATGCGGATAGCGGTAATCCAAACGTTCTTCGACATATTGCCGTAACTGCTCATCCGTCCTTGGCAGCGGCTTCCAGTCGATAATATGTTCCGCGAGTTCTTCTTTTTCCTGTTCGATATCCGTTTCCAAATCCGTCAATTCGCTTCCATGCAAAATGGCAACTTTCCACTTGGATTCATCGTGCCGTATTTCCGTGGGAAGATTTTCCGAAAGTTCTGATGTTCGCAATTCTTCATTGTTTTCATGGCGGATAAGTGCCGGTCCGACCCAATCAAGGTACGTTTTCTTTTCAATTCGATAATGTTCCGGCAATACCCATTCCGGATGATCGAGCACCAGCTCCCAATCTTCCAGTTTTTTCTCCAAGGAGTTCACATAGCCGACCATGACGAGCTTTTCTTTCGCCCGGGTGAGCGCCACATATAAAACCCGCATTTCTTCAGCCAGCTGCTCGCGGAGTTTTTTCCGTTTCACAGCTTCATAGTAAAGGGTCGTGTAAGAAAGCCGCTTCATCGGATCGATGAATTTCGTCGCGAACCCATCATCTTTATGGAGCAAATATTTTTCGGATAAGTCCCGTAAATTGAACTGCTTGTCCATTTCACCCACAATGACGATCGGAAATTCCAACCCCTTACTTTTGTGGATCGTCATAATGCGTACGACATCTTCTTGTTCACTGAGGGCTCGGGCGACTCCCAAATCGTCGCCTTCTTCTTCCATCCGCTCAATGAAACGTAAGAAGCGGAAAAGTCCACGGAAACTGGTAGACTCATAGCTCCTCGCCCGATCGTAAAGGGCCCGGAGGTTCGCCTGGCGTTGTCTGCCCCCCGGCATCCCGCCGACGAAATCGTAATAACCGGTTTCCCGGTATATGTTCCAAATCAATTCGGACAGCGCACCTTCCCGGGAGGCACGGCGGAACTTTTCCAACCGTTTGAGAAAACGTGCGATTTTTTCTGCTGTTTCGTTATGATTCGTTTTTTCATAGTCCAATAATGCTTCATAATAGGATCCGTAGCGATTCGCAAGCCGGATATCCGCCAATTCATTTTCATCCAAACCGACGATTGGTGAACGGAGGACAGCCGCAAGCGGGATATCTTGCCGCGGATTATCGATCACTTTCAAGAAGCTGAGCATCACTTGCACCTCTATCGCTTCAAAATATCCTTCCGAAATATCCGCATAGACAGGTATCCCCTGTTTCTTCAATTCTTCCGCAATGACGGGAGCTTGGGTCATCGAACGGAGCAAAATGACGATATCCCGGTATTGCGCCGGACGTTGTGTTCCGCTCGCTTTATCGACGACGAGGAATGGATCGCCATTTTTCCCGATCCATTGTTTGATCCGTTTCGCATAGGCTCTTGCTTCCAACTGGGCTTTTTCCAAACTTTGGAAATCTTCTCCGACTTCATCTTCAACAGCTTGGCCTGCTTCCTTTCCATCCTCTTGATCCCCGTCAATGAGGATGAGTTCTGCTTCCGGATCGGCAAGCGGTGCATCATCATAATTTCTGTTGCCGTAAATCAACTCCGCCGCTTTGTCGTATTCGATTTCACCTAAAGCTTCATCAAGAATTTGCCTGAAAATATAGTTCGTTGCGGAAAGCACTTCTTTCCTGCTGCGGAAATTCCGGGCGAGGTCGATCCGTTTCCCTTCCTGTTCATCCACAGCGTAACGTTTATATTTTTCAAGGAATAATTTCGGCTCGGCATGACGGAAGCGGTATACACTTTGTTTCACGTCGCCGACTATAAATACGTTCCCAGGGGATTCCTGTTTGGCGACAAGCTGGATAATCGTTTCTTGCACGTCGTTCGTATCTTGATACTCATCGACGAGCACTTCCGTAAATTTCTTTTGGAAATTCAATGCGACGTCAGATGGTTTTAATTCATCTTCTTCCGCATCGTCAGCCAATAAAAGTTCCAAACATAAATGTTCCAAATCGGAAAAATCGACGAGGGCTTTTTCCCGTTTCGCCATCGTAAAACGTTCCTTGAATTCTTTCACCAGTTCCGTCAATGTTTCCACGATGGGATGAAGTGTCCTCATATCGGCAATATGACGTTCCAGCGGCCGCATCAACCATTTATCTTTCAAATCATTGAAATGGTCCCGGTATGTCTTGCGGATCTTTTTGACCGCTTCCCTTTTATCGGCATTACAATCCATTTTTTTCGAGGAAAGACGGACGAATTGATAATTGCTGACGTACTCGACGAGATCATTCCAAGAATCCAAATGATTCGCCGCTTCTTCCAAACCTGCCATATCCGTTTGAATCGTATCGATATATCCATAAGGACCGTCGCTTTCTTGTGCGATTTCCAGCGCCCGCTCCATTTGTGTCCAGATCGCTTGGAATTCATTTTCCACTTCATACTTCAAGATTTCGAGGAATGGCAAATCTTCTTCTTGCCAATCTTCCGGAATATCGTAGGCATCGGCGAGAGAGTCGAGCCACTTTTCCGGCCAAGGGTTTTGCACAGCAAAATGATATAACTTAAGGATCAAATCCTCCATATCTGCGTCGCTCCGGTCGTTTGAGAAACGGTCGACCACGGCGAAAAATTTGTCGGCTTCCTCCGTATCTTTGCCGTACCATTCTTCAAACAATTCATCGAGCACATCTTGTTTAATCAAATCCATTTCCATGTCATCCCCGATGCGGAATCCCGGATCGATATCCAACAAATATGCATATTGCCGGACGACATCGAGACAGAAGGAATGGAGGGTCGAAATCGAGGCCCGCTCAAGAAGCGACAATTGTTTTTTCAAATGATGCGAGTCGGGATCTTGTTCCAACGCTTTTTCCAAAGCAAGGCCGACCCGGTTTTGCATTTCCCTGGCAGCCGCATTCGTGAACGTGACGACCAACAATGAATCGATGTCGATCGGATTTGCTTTATCAAGTATTTTTTGGATGATCCGTTCCACTAGGACGGCCGTTTTCCCCGAACCGGCCGCTGCAGCGACGAGGACATTCGTTCCTGTTGTGTAAATCGCTTCTTCTTGTTCTTTCGTCCATTGCACCATTAACGTTCTTCCTCCTCCCCTATTTTCTCCAGCACTTCCCTTTCCTTCATCGGCTGCAACCGGTGGAAGTTGTTTTCTTCAAGTCCGGTGTCGAATTGACAAACGGAACGGAAAGGACAATATTTGCAAGCAGTGTTTTGTTTATACTGAAATGGATTCAATTCCACTTTCCCTGTTGTGATGGCAATGCCGGCCTGGTGGATCAAATGATGGACATAGGATTGCAATTGCCGGAAAGTCTCCCCAGGTGCGACACTGGAATTGCTGTAGAAGCCGCCGCTTTTTTTCAACGCCAAAGGCAACATGTCACTGTAACCGGACTCCAATTTCGTGTCCATATTGCGGACGACGGTTTCATCAGCCAGGACAAGGCCTTGCATCTTGAACTTCTTGAAAATTTTTCGTTCCAACTCGTTTTCTCCCATATCCGGCTCTTCCGTAATCATCGGATCATGGACGTGGAAATAGAGGACTCCGGCCGGGGTCGCTTTCATGCCAAGCCAATTTTCCGCTTGGGATAACACGACGTCCAAATACGTGAGCATTTGCAACGCCAGACCATAATACACTTCCACCAAATCCAAGCCGCGGGAGCTGGACTTGTAATCGATAATCCTTAAAAACAGCTGGGAATTTTCAACCGCCTGATCCACCCGGTCAATGCGTCCACGGAGAACGAGCTCATAACCGTTAGCCAATTTCAGCCGCAGCGGCTCGAGTGGAGCGTCTTTATCTTCCCCAAAAGCGACTTCCAAACCGACCGGTGAAAAATTGCTCCGTCTCGCCTGCTCACTTAAAATGAAGGTCGCTCGGGCGATGACTTGTTGCAATTTCTTTTGGATATATTTATAACGGTTAGAGCTTTGTAAAATTTGATGTTGTAAAATCGGCGCAAGTTTTCCGATAGCCCGATCTGCATACTTGGCGGAATCTTCTTTCGTCAACTCACGGTAATCCCTGCCTTCATGACGGATCCATTCCGTAATCACCCGCAACGCCTCATGGAACAGTTGACCGATATCCGGCAAATCCAATTTGTATCGTTTCCGTTCTTCCAACTTCAAATCGTATTTTGCAAAATGTTGGAACGAACAACGGTAATATGTTTCCAAACGGCTGACGCTTGCTTCGATCCGTTCTGGATATAGTTCTTTCCTTGTCTCTTCCGCAAGATCAACCGGACGATTTTCATAATAGAGACTTTGTAATATCGTATACGTCGTACCATGCTTCGGTTCATGTTCCATATACCAATTCAAAACATCGAACCAAATTTCGTCCATTTGATAACCACGACGGTGCCGGGCCAATTGTGCCGTGAGCGCCGCCCGGGTTTTCACCGGGTTCGTGATGAAACGTTTCGCATCGACGAGTTCATCCGGATCTTGCAACAAGCGGTGCTTCGCCGTTTCGGGGAACAAATCCTCGATCCGTTTGATGAACTGGGAAGGCATTTTCGCTTCTCCTTCTTCATCCGCCAACGTATAGCTGATATAAAGCCGATCTTTTGCGATGGTAAAAGCCAAGTATATATAGAAATGGTCATCAAGCAAACGACGGACACTGCTTTCCGCCAAACGGA
>CALKWU010000050.1 GCA_938004015.1 uncultured Oceanobacillus sp. | reverse complement strand
TCACATTCAGACATTAAATCCGACAGTTCCGTTCCCGTTAATGGGACGCAGATTTTCGGCATCCCTCCCGAGAACGTAACGTGGCCAATTCTACACTCCATGTCCAGCACCACCCTTTTTTGTTTCAAAATGATTTCTCCTGTCAATACGACTCCACTCTTTTCCTAATAGGTGAGCCATCAGCTTTCCCATTTTTCTACTATCTCCATGTATGAATAACATTTTAAATTATCATGATAAAAGATTCAAAATATCGATAGAAAAATCATATCGTTGCATCTTTTTCTTTTTTATGCAATATATTGCATATATATTAAACTTCATAATGATATACTGGAATTATCAGCTGACAAAGGAGGGATCAGGTTGCCTCTACCGAAAAACTATCCAGCAACCGGACGTTTAACAGCCAAAGAACAAGCCTATAACCAAATCCAACAATGGATCATCGACGGCACCTTGCTTCCTGGTGAGAAACTGAATGATGTCGAACTTGCCGAATCACTTGGGACAAGCCGGACACCCGTCAGAGAGGCTTTGCAAATCCTTGAGATGGAAGGTTTTGTGAGAATGTATCCCGGAAAAGCGACTCAAGTGACGGAAATTGAGCGGGAATCCATTCATGAGTTGCTCCCACCTTTGGCATCACTACAAGTGTTGGCGACAAAACTAGCCAGTGACAAAATAGATGAACGGACGATTCACGAATTGGAAGAAACCAATGAGCGTTTTGCAAAAGCAATCGAATCCGAAAACTACTTTGCTGCTTTAACGTGTGATGAAACATTCCATCAAGTGATTGTCGATGTTTCAGGCAATGGATACATCAAGCGTATTGTCGATTCTCTCCAAGCTCATGTAAGGAGACATTTTTTCCATAATGCAATTGTACTGACGGAAGAATCGGTTACAGATCACGAGAAAATCATCGAAGCATTGGAACAAAATAACCCCGATCAAGCTGCCACCATTATGGAAACAAATTGGTTGCGCACCATCGATTTATTGGCGGATTGATCCGGAAATTCAAAAACCCCGTATGGACGAAGAAAAAGTCCATACGGGGTTTTCTCATAGATTAATTCGTTTCCGTAGCTGTCGAACGGTTCGTCACTCTAGCATATATTCCCGTTGCAATCATGACTGCGAGTGCCGGCACGAGCCATCCGAGTCCCTGGCTGTACAAAGGCAAGTAAGAATTGTAGAAATTGACGATCGGATTCATAAATGCGAATTCCATTTCCAATGTTCCTGCAAGGGTCGTTATTCCGTCAACGATGGCGACAAAAAATGTGACTCCGATTGTTGCCACATAAACAAGCCTTGCATGATTGAACAATGGAGAAGCGAAAGTCAAAATCATCAAGACAATCGCCAATGGATATAGGAACATCAATACCGGAATAGAGAATGCGA
This sequence comes from uncultured Oceanobacillus sp., assembly GCA_938004015.1. GTDB lineage: Bacteria > Bacillota > Bacilli > Bacillales > Amphibacillaceae > Oceanobacillus. The sequence goes on along the minus strand of CALKWU010000050.1, from coordinate 13,728 downwards.
TAATGTTCGTCAAACCGAAGTTCGCAACGATGAATGTAACCGTCGAGAAGATAATGACCAATACACGATAGCTCACTTTCGGGAACAATGTATGGAAATATTCAGCGTTTGCCGTAATCAAACCGATGGCTGTCGTTAAACAAGCTAAAATGACCATCACGGCAAGGAAGATCGAACCGATATTCCCGAAGTAATGGGAAGTCGCTCCACTCAACACTGGACCGCCATTATCAAAAAGTCCAAGTTGGCTGACAGATGTAGAGCCTAAATAAGCGATACCTGCGTAAATGACTCCCAACAATACAATAGCGATAATCCCGGATTTTGTCGTTGCAGATAATATTGTGCCTTTATCCTTAAATCCGAGCGCTTTGATTGCATTAATGACGATGATTGCAAACACCAATGACGCTAGAGCATCCATTGTATTGTATCCTTCCAGGAATCCTGTCACGAATGCCCCGTTTGCATATCCTTCTTGCGCCTCTCCCGCTGTACCCATCGGATTGAACATTGCCACAATAATCAAAACCAATAATAGCAAAACCAATGCCGGTGCTAAAATTTTCCCGACGTTATCGACGATTTTTGCAGGATAAAGCGAGAATACTAAAGCGACAGCAAAGAATATCAGGGAAAAGATCAACAGACCGATTTGTCCGCCACCATCTGAAAAAAACGGCATAATACCTATTTCATACGCAACAGTACCAGTCCTCGGTGCTGCAAAAAATGGTCCGATAGTCAAATAGAGCAAAGCTGCGAAAAACACTCCGTATGCCGGATGGACTCTACTTGCCAACTCTTGCAAGTTGGCACTTCCAGAAAAACCGATTGCTACAACTCCAAGTAACGGCAAGCCCACTCCTGTAATCAAGAAACCGATGACTGCCGGCCATAAATTTTCACCTGCGTATTGTCCCAGTTGAGCCGGGAAAATCAAGTTCCCTGCCCCGAAAAACAGTGCGAACAACATGAAACCAATCGCAGCATAAGCAGATACTGGCACTCTTTCCTTCATGAACCTTCCTCCTTAACATAATGTATAATCTTCCCCAATAAGATGATGGAATAAAGCCGATGGAAACAATGTGCAATATATCGGTTGCAATATACTATACTATTTTTCGAATAAAAAAACAATAGATATACTGCAAATTTTTTGATTTTTTAATCTAAAGCGTATCCAATCAATCGACCCGGGTAATAAGATTGAAAAATTAACATATATCCATTCGAAACCATAAAAAAGACCGATATTTTCCTGTTTTTCTACGAATGATCATCGAATAACTTGAAGAAACCATCAATTATTTCCATCAGAAACTATCCGTTTTTTCAATCATCCATTTAATTTTCACGAAACATTATCCTCCTGATATACTGGTCAGAATATTTTATTCAAATAGGCAGCGACATATGTTATTGGTAATCCGGTCGAGCACGAGCATAAGTTTGTGGAGAAATGCTTTTTTCTGTAAAATGAACCGTATACGAATCAATCAGCTAAGGAGGATTACAAAATGGGAAACCGAATCAAAATTGGAATTTTAGGATACGGAAACTTAGGGAGAGGAGCAGTGAAAGCTGTCAAACAATCCTCCGACATGGAATTGGTAGCGGTTTTTACAAGAAGAGATCCTGCAACAATCGGATTGGAAGATGCCTCCATTCCAGCTATCCATATCGATGAAGTCGTGAACTATCAAGACCAAATTGACGTCATGATCCTTTGTGGAGGATCTTTGACGGATTTGCCGGAGCAAGGCCCTAAATTCGCCAAGCTGTTCCATACTGTCGACAGTTTTGACACTCATGCGAAAATCCCGGAATATTTCGCAGCTGTCAACGAAGCCGCTAAACAAAACGGCAAGGTTTCCATCATCTCCGTCGGCTGGGATCCGGGGTTGTTTTCCATCAACCGGTTAATGAGTGAAGCGATTATCCCCAATGGAGAAACATACACATTTTGGGGGAAAGGCTTAAGCCAAGGACATTCAGATGCCGTGCGCCGAGTCGATGGAGTGAAAGCTGGTGTCCAATATACGATTCCGATTGAGGAGGCGATGGACAGAGTACGAAAAGGTGAAAATCCCGTATTGGAAACCGCGGAGAAACACCGGCGTGTCTGCTATGTCGTTCCTGAACCGGACTACGATAAAGAAAAAATCGAACATACGATTAAAACGATGCCGAACTATTTTGCCGATTATGAAACGGAAGTCCATTTCATTACGGAAGAAGAATTGAAAAGGGAGCATTCAAAGGCGCCACACGGTGGTTTTGTCATCCGTTCCGGAAAAACCGGCGAAACGAACAATCAGCTCATCGAATTTTCCTTGAAGCTCGACAGCAATCCGGAATTTACGTCAAGTGTGCTCGTCGCCTATGCCCGGGCAGCATTCCGCTTGAGTAAAGAGGGGGCAGTGGGGGCAAAAACAGTTTTCGACATCGCACCAGCCTATCTGTCCCCACGCTCACCAAGTGAATTGAGAAAAGAACTGCTCTAAAACTGTAAACGGGACAACAAGCCACCGTTTTTTCGATAGCTTGTTGTCCCGCCATTTTGTTCACGGCTTAAATCCGATAAATCAATATCCGTTCATCGTCGTCGTTTTTGTAAAAGCATTCGACGATCATTTCTTGGACGAGTTCAAAATGAGTGTTTTTTTCCAAATGATAAATATAATCTTTATGCGGATAATAAAGAATCAAGTCGACAGAACGCGGATGTTTTTCAACCGATCGTAAAATATTATCCACCACTTTTGCGAATATATCACCGGAGAAAGGATTGAAAAAATAAAAACGATTATCCTCTTCAGCAATCCGATACTCTTCGGCCAAACAAACGAGAAATTCTATATTATGGGATCGATACGGGTATTTTTTCTTGTATCCTTGCAAATTGACGATCGCATCCACGATAAATTCATCCATCATATCGATTCCTTTCACTGAAGCACCTGTGAAATGATGGAGAAAGAAATTCACCCTGCCTTTTCCGCAACCAAAATCGACGACATGATCCTCTGGCTTAATTGCATAATGTCGTAGTAATGTTTCCAAGGTTTCATAGGATGTTGGCTCATATGGATGGTAATTTTCATTGAACGATTGCAAGGAATAACGATCCTCACCTGTCCGTATCCCGAGCAGTTTATCGTACTTATATTGCTTCATGTCATCGTCTCTTTTCCATTAATTTTATAAAGGGAAAAATAAAGGGATCACGATCATCATGATGATGAACAGTAATATTTGCAACGGAACGCCGATTTTCACAAAATCGAAAAAGTTGTACCCACCGGCTGTCATGACCATCGCATTGGTCGGTGAAGATACCGGGGTTGAAAAAGCCATATTTGCCGCAACCGCAACAGCAATCATAAACGTATAAGGACTGGCATCCATCGCAATGGCCGCATTGAAAGCAATCGGTGCAAACAAGACCGCTGTTGCCGTGTTGCTGATGAACAAACCGAACAGACTCGTCAAAAGGTAGATACCGGCAAGGACGCCAATCGCACCGAAACCACCAAGCGTCTGGATGATCCCTTTCGACAATAGCGCCATTCCACCGGTTTTTTCCAAAGCCGTCGCCATCGGCATCATCGCTGCAATCAAGACGATGCTTTCCCAGTTCATTTCACGGTACGCATCATCCATATTCCGCAAACAACCGGTCACAACCATCAAAACCGCCCCAATCAATACAGAGACGACCGGTTCAAACACTTCAAAAACCATCAAAAACACCATGAAGAGCATGATCGACAAGGCGACCCATTGTTTGCCGCTTGCGGAAGCTCTACCGGCATATTCATGCGGTTGGCCGACTATGACGACATCGGCCGTTTCTCTTGCCAACAGTTCAATATCTTCCCAAGCTCCTTGGACGAGGAGGGCATCTCCGAACTTCAGTTTTTCATTGGACATCCTTTGCAGGACATAATCCCCTTTACGGTTGATGCCGATTACATTCAAATTGTATTTTTCCCGGAAACCAATTTGTTTTACTGTTTTGTCGATGAACGAGGATTGGGGAGTGAGGAGCACTTCCACCATCCCCAAATCTTTTGTCAACAACTCTTCCGCTTCATTTCGCGTATGCTGGATGACGAGGGAATAATCTTCCGCAAACTCTTCCACCTTATCAAAAGAACCTTTCACCAAAAACAGGTCTTCTTCTTCAATAAAGCTTGTTGGACCTGCCATTTCCTGGTAAGTGATCGAGAAAATCCGATAGTCCTCATTCGACTTCCGGACGATTTTCAAGACAAATAATTGATATTTGGCGGGAAGCTTTAATTCTTTCAAAGACTTGCCGATCAAATTGGACCCTTTTTTCACTTTCAACCGATACAAGTTTTCTTCCAAATGGTAATCATCGGCGAGACGGCTTGGTGACAATTGGTACGATGTACTGTCCGTACCTCTTCTTTTATTGTCCGGGAGCAACCGCTTCCGTGTGAAATACAAATAAAAGATTCCTGTTATGAGGGCGATCAAGCCGATCGGTGTGATTTGAAAAAAACTTAAACGCTGAAAGCCGTTTTCTCCTAACGTTTGACTCACAATGAGATTTGCCGGCGAGGCAATGAGCGTAAGCAATCCGGTCAAACTCCCGACATAGGAAAGCGGAATCAAATATTTCGAAGGACTGCTGTTCATGTTGACAGCGATGCTGATGACTATCGGAAGAAGCAAAGCTACCGTTCCTGTGTTGCTCATGAAAGCTCCAACAATACCCACGATCGTCATCAATAAGAAAAACAGCTTTGCTTCACTGTCCCGGGCAAAACGGAGAAGCAAGTTCCCGGCAGATTGGGCAAGTCCTGTTCGGAGCAACCCCGCACCGACGACAAAAAGACCAGCAATCATGATGACCACACTGTTTGAAAATCCGGCCAAAGCCTCCGCAGGTTCCAAAATCCCGGTAATGACGAGGGCTAAGAGGGCAAAAACAGCGACAAGATCGGCCCTGATTTTATTGCTCATAAATAATACGATTGTGAAGAACAAGATGGTGAACGTCAAAATCATAAACGTAAGATTCCTTCCAGATAAAATTTAGAGTAGAATGGGAATCGGTTTCCCCACTTCAATCAGCCACGATGTTCTTTTTCGAATTCCGCCATGACTTCGACGAGGCGTTTGACCCCTTCCACCGGCATGGCGTTATAGATGCTTGCCCGCATGCCTCCTACAGAGCGATGTCCTTTTAATGTCATCAAACCATGCTTTTCCGCTTTTTCAAGGAACAAAGCATCGAGTTCTTTGGATGGGGTCACAAACGGGATGTTCATTAAAGAACGGCTCGCTTTTTCCACCGGAGTCGTGAAGAAGTCTGATCCATCGAGATAATCATAGAGGATCGCCGCTTTTTCCCGATTGATTTTTTCCATTTCTTCCACCCCACCAAGCTCTTGCAACCATTCAAAAACAAGGGAAGCCATGTAAATCGCAAAAGTCGGCGGCGTATTGTACATCGATTCGTTTTCACTATGGGTTTTGTAATCCAACGTGATCGGACAATTTTCCGGAGCGTTGCCGATCAAGTCTTCCCGGATGATGACGATGGTCAATCCCGCAGGACCGATATTTTTCTGCGCACCTGCATAGATGACTCCGAATTTCGTGACATCGACCACTTCCGATAAAATATTGGATGACATATCGGCAACAAGCGGAATCTCCCCGGTGTCAGGTATCTCGGAAAATGCAGTCCCTTCAATCGTGTTGTTCGTCGTAATATGGATATAATCGAAACTTGGATCAAAGGATTCTTTATCGACTTTCGGAATGTAAGTGAAATTTTTATCCTCACTGGAGGCGATGACTTCCACTTCCCCGAATTTTTTCGCTTCTGAGATCGCTTTTTTCGACCAAGTTCCGGTATGGATATATCCTGCTTTCTTATTTTTCATCAAATTCAGCGGTACCATGGAAAATTGCAATGTCGCTCCACCTTGCAGAAAAAGCACTTTATAGTTCTCCGGAATTTCCATCAATTCCCGTAACAATTTTTCCGCTTTCTGAATGACTTCGGAAAACAACTCGGAGCGATGGCTCACTTCCATGATCGACATGCCTGAATCTGCATAGTTCAACAGTTCTTCCTGTGCTTTTTTTAATACAACTTCAGGTAACACGGATGGTCCGGCTGAAAAATTGTAAACCCGCTTCATCCTGCTTCTCCCCCTATATTTTGATTAATATTCGGAAAACGCAATAATTACAAACTATTATAAGAGATATGCAAATACGTTTCAATAACTGAAATGAAGCGATGTTTGAACTTTTAATGTATTTTTGGCCATATTTCTTTATTGGTCATTTCCGAACGTTGAGCAATTAAGTTTTCATAACGTACGTAAAAATTCATTTTTTCACTTGATTTCCCAATCAATCGGAGTCCGTCCATTCGCTTGTAAAAAGGCATTTGCTCTGGAGAATGGTCTGCTGCCGAAAAAACCGCGATTTGCCGAAAACGGACTTGGATGCGGGGATTTGATGGCAAGATGCCGATCATTCGTCAATAAAGCTTCTTTAGCCTGGGCATGTCTCCCCCACAATATGAACACGACCGGTTCTGTTTTTTCATTGACGGTTTGGATCACTTTATCGGTGAACTGTTCCCAACCTTTCCCGCGATGGGACGCTGGTTGCCTTTCCCTCACCGTCAATACGGTATTCAACAGAAGGACACCCTCATCCGCCCATTTTTTCAAATATCCATGGGACGGAGGAGCAAAGCCCAAATCATCTTGCAACTCGCGATAAATGTTTTGCAACGAAGGCGGAATCGCCACTCCCTTTTGGACGGAAAAGCTTAAGCCATGAGCCTGATTCGGACCGTGGTACGGATCTTGTCCGAGAATGACGACTTTCGTATTTTCATAACTTGTATAGTGGAGAGCATTATAAATATCGTACATATCCGGATAAATCGTCCGCGTCGCATATTCCCGTTTCAGGAACTCCCGCAATTTCAAATAATATTCTTTTTTGAATTCATCATTTAAAAAATTCGCCCAGTCATTTTTCAAAATCGCCATGTCAAATCCTCCCTACTACCAATCAAACACTCTCCGGAATAGACGCCCGATCATACGGAAAAGTCCTACGGCAATTTCTCCGATTGTCAACATCCAATCGAGGCGTTCCATCCGATCTGTATCACGTTTCTTCCGCTTTTCTGATTTTTCCACATGTTCCACTCCCATCATAACGTAATTATCGTCAAAAGTGTTGTCACGAAGCCGACGACTGCAACCGCTGGAATAAACAGAAGTCGTTTGAACGTTAAACCTACCGTTTCCCGGATGTTTTCCTGGATCGGTACGACTGTGAAAAAATATTGGTCTAATAGTTTTTCATATAAACCTTTCAGCCACGAGTTGTAATTTAAAAAGACAACAAAAAGGAAGAAAATGACCCATTTCATCCAGAGCGGCAGAAGCAAAATCGCAAACAGCGTAACTCCAATGATTTGCAAATAACTACCCAAATAGACGGAATGACGTAAAAAACCTTTGATGACGAGCTCCAACAATCCCTTTTCAGGAGAAATCTCCCGGAACAGCCGCCTGCTGTTCCGTAAAAACAATGGACGTTTTCCAAGACGAATCGGCATTTTTTCGACGTTCGGCGCCACTCCTAAAATCATTCTCGCATAGCGGGAACGTTCCTTGTTTTCTTCATTTACTTCATGGAAAAAATATTTTTTCGTTGGAATCAGCTTCAAGACATGCCAAATAAGTAAAAGCATACTGATCACCGTACCGAGTGAGCCAAGTACAGCGAGTGGAAGTCGGATGGCGAAGAGCACCATGCTTATATATAGGACAATGGCGGTGAACCAATATGTCAGCGGATGCTTGAGAATCGATTTTGCGGTACCATGAAGCAACCACAGGGAAAAGAAAAACAAATATAAATAAAACAGCTCTTCCCACCCTAAACCGACGCCTCGTTTGAACCAAGGCAAAAACACGAGAAAAACAAAGAAGGACACGACGACGTTCTTCAAGAGCGAACAGCTAAAAGCGTATTTCCGGAGGCTTCGATACAGCTTTGGACGATCGAAAAGAAACAACTGATCCGCCTCTTGCATATAACTGCGGAATTTCCCATTGAAAGAAAATAAAAGCAACAAGGCGACGACGACATTTTGTATGAGCGGATTTGACGAAATCGCTGCGGCATTTTTCCAAAACTCGACATATTGGACGATGACAAAAATGAAAAAAGGAAGGAAAATATATACCCAAGTCGTCCAGTCGATGACTATTCCAAGGACTTTCCGTTGATAAGCCAAATCTTTCATAAAACGTAATTTAAACAGTTTCCAACCGGTCATCGATTTCACGCTCCGTTAAAATATGAAAGCAATCGAATAAAGATCCGTCAGGCAAATGACTCTTCTCCCGGATATCTTGTAGGGTTCCATCCGCTATCAAGCGTCCGGTGGAAATGAGTAGAAAGCGGTCGCAAATTTTCTCTGCCGTGTCGAGGACATGGGTAGACATCAAAATCCCTGCCCCCCGTCGTTTTTCTTCATCAATTCTATTCAACAACTTGCGGAAAACTTTTGGATCGAGTCCCATAAACGGCTCATCCATAATATGTATATCCGCTTTTTTCAGAAACGCAAGCATGATCATCGCTTTTTGCTGCATTCCTTTAGAGTAACTGTCCGGATAATGATGGACGACTTTTTCCAAATCGAACTCCTTTAGCAACTGTTCCATATCTTCCATGAATTGCTTTTCGTCCACATCGATGGTCGATAAAAGAAAATGGAAATGTTCCATCAGCGTGAGACCCGGATAAAAAAACGGCCGTTCCGGAATATAAGAATAATGTTCCAACTCGATTTCCCCGTGGAGGTGCTCCATAGCTCCAAGGAGTGATTTGATCGTTGTGCTTTTGCCTGCACCATTCGGACCGATCAAACCGACGAGTTCTCCCGGACGGATGGTGAATTCAACATGTTTCAGAACCGGATCTCCTTTACTGTATCCTGCTTCTTCGATTCGACAATGCAAAACCATGTCGAGCCCCCCTTTCAACTACCCATAGTACGGCGGAAAACCGGAAGAAGTTTCATTTGCAAAATTTCTTCATGTTTGTAATAAGTTTCCGTATTCCATTTTGTAAATAACATCGCCAAGCTTTTCCGCTTCACTCATGCTATGGGTGACGAGGATGACGGGGATTTTCCATTTTCGATGGAGCCGGATGAGCTGTTCATGGCTTTTTTCTTTCGTTTCATCGTCCAATGCCGCAAAAGGCTCATCCAACAATAAGAGTTTTGGTTTTGTCGCCAATGCACGCACTAATGCGACCCGCTGTTTTTCCCCACCGGAAATTTGTTGCGGATACGCATTCGTCAGATGCTCAATCTCCAATTCTTTCATTAATTTTCCCACAAGTTCTTCGTCTTTCATCCCGTACTCGATATTTTCCATGACCGTCATATGGGGAAATAGCGCATAGTTTTGGAAAACATAACCGATGTGCCGCTGTTGGATCGGAACCGAATCGTTTTCCGAAAATAGGACATGCCCATTTAACCGGATGAAACCACGATCCGGGAAAGCGATTCCGGCAATACAATTCAAAAGCGTCGTTTTCCCCGATCCGGATTTGCCGGTCAAAACGACGATTTCATCTTTCATCGTGAAATCTGCTTGCAAATGAAAATGACGCAAACGTTTTTCAATTGTCACTTCCAGCATGTTATCCCAACCATCCAATGTTTATTCTCCAGTTAAACGGCGGCGAATTCGTTCATTCCGTCCATTGAGCCACAGGAGCATCAAAAATCCGAGCAAACTGCTGATGACGACCCAAATACCGGCAGTCATTTCGTCTCCACTTTCCACGGCAAAATAAATGGCTAAAGGAATGGTTTCCGTCACTCCTGGAATATAGCCTGCCACCATCAATGTAGCACCGAACTCCCCAAGGGCACGGGCAAAAGCAAGCACAATCCCGCTCATCAGCCCGGGCCAAGCAAGCGGAAAAGAAATCGTCCAAAACACGCGGAAACGGGAAGCGCCCATCGTATAGGCGACTTGCTCCAAACTCGCATCATATTGTTGAAAAGCCGCCTTCGCACTTTGATACATCAACGGAAACGATACGACGGCTGCCGCTAAAACGACCGAATAAGGAGTGAAGACAATTTGCAGACCGAATAGTTCCTCCAGCAACCGTCCGAGAAAAGCGTTCCGACCGAACAAATATAAAAGCCCGAATCCGACTACCGTTGGCGGAAGCACCATTGGCAAAAGGAAAAGCGATTCGAGGACTGTTTTTCCGGGAAACTCTCTTCGGGCAAAGAGACGGGCGAAGACTATTCCAAAAACAAACACGACAATCGTTGCAACTGTTGCTGTTTTCAACGATATCCATAATGGAGCAAAATTCACATCCATCAATTCACGCCTCCGAAACCGAATGTTTCAAATATTTCTTGGGCTGTCTCTGTATGTAAAAACTCGAGAAATTCCTCGGCCGCTTCTTTGTTTGCAGAATCCCGTACGATCGCCCCAGGATAAACGATTGCCGTGTGGTATCCAGAAGGAACAGTCGCGACAACCGTCAACTCATTGTTCGCTTCCGCATCGCTCCGATAAACAAAACCATGATCCACATTGCCCGATTCCACGTATGACAGCACTTGACGCACATCTTTCGCAAAGATGAAATTTGACTCCCATTCATCCCATGACTCTAAAGAAACTAACGCTTCCTCTGTGTATTCTCCAGCAGGCACAGTGGCGGGATTTCCGACGGCGACTCGTCCCAAGTCAGCAATATCAATGTCGGAAAACCTTTCATATGTCACCGGTTCATTTTGATTTGTCACGAGAACCAATTCATTTTTGACGATGGTCGTTCGGCTTTCCGGTTGAATGAATTCTTTTTCTTCCAAATCATCCATCCAGCGCTCGTTACTTGATAAGAATACGTCCACATCCATGCCTTTTTCAATTTGCCGGGCAAGAGTCCCTGAACTGCCGAATTGGTATTCGATATCAAGCGCATTCGTCTTTGCGAATGCTTTTTCAATTTCCGATAATGCATCTTGCAAGCTGATCGCAGCGGCAATGCGAAGTGTCGTATCCTCTCTATTTTCAGAGGCCGTACAACTTGTCAACAATGAAATGACGAATAAAAGCAGAACAATCTGTTTTTTCATGGTCCAAACCCCACTTATGTTTCTGACATAACGTATGTATGTTTCATTATAGGCAGTTTTGCGAAAGTTGTAAAAACAATTTGATAGGAGTCATGTATCAGAGAGAAAACAAAAAACCTGCAGCTTGACGAGTGACAAGGTATAATGTTTTTCATAGCCAATTGAAAGATGGTGGTTGTGATGAATCCATATTTCCTCTTAACTTTGGCGATCATCAGTGAAGTATTCGGCAGTTCACTGTTGAAGTTGACGGATGGTTTCAAAAAACTCCTCCCTTCTCTCGGGGTCATTTGTGGTTACGGTTTTTCTTTTTATGCGCTATCCTTGACGCTGACCAAGTTGCCGCTTGGCCTCGCTTACGCTATTTGGTCCGGCATGGGAACTGCATTGACCGCCATGGTGGGAATCGTAATATATAAAGAAGCATTCAATTTGAAAAAGCTTAGCGGGTTACTCCTGATCATCACAGGCGTCACCCTACTTAATATTTGAAAAACGGGACGAAGGGACAGTCCCTGTTTGTCCCAAAGTTGGTGATGAAATGAAAGGCTATATTTATCTTACAATTTCAATTATCGGAGAAGTTTTCGGAACTGCGATGTTGAAGCTGTCGAACGGGTTTACGGTCGTCACACCTTCTGTTGGGGTTGTCATCGGTTACGGGATCGCTTTTTATTTCTTATCCCTATGCCTGCGAACTGTTCCTTTGAGCCTCGCCTATGCGATTTGGTCCGGTGTTGGAACAGCTTTGACCGCCCTGATCGGCTACATCGTTTGGGACGAAGCTTTCGGTCTCATCAAGCTGCTCGGCATAGTCCTCATCATCGGCGGAATCATTGTCCTGAATACAAGCGACAAACCGAAAAAAATGGGTCAATCAGGGACTGTCCCTGATTGACCCACTTCTTAACGGATACCGCGCATGTATCTCTTCAATTTTGGTGAGAGAAGCATGAGAACAATCCCAAGTAGAATCGCAAATCCACCAATCACTCCGAAATAGATTACTTCGGTTTCCACGGAATAAAACCGGACGACTTGCGCATTGATCGCCTGAGCAGAAGCGTTCGATAAATTCCATAAACTCATCATTTGCGCTGCAAAGGCTGCCGGGGCGAGTTTCGTCGATGCTGACAATCCGACCGGCGATAACAGCAATTCACCCATGACGACTAGGAAGAAACTCATGACAAGCCAGAGTGGACTTACCAATGTCTCCGTGCCGTGGAATATTGACGGGAAAATCATGATGATGAAAGACAGACCGGCAAAAATCAATGCGAGCGAAAACTTTTGTGATGTGCTCGGTTGCCGATCTCCCAACTTAATCCACAGCCAAGCGAATACCGGCGCAAATAGGATGATGAACAATGGATTCAACGATTGGAACCATGAAGATTGCAATTCAAATCCGAGAAAGCTCAATTGTGTCCGTTCATTCGCATACGTAGCCAAAATATTTGAACCTTGTTCCTGGATGGCCCAAAACATCATCGCTGCAATGAACAATGGAATATAAGCCAATAAGCGGGAACGTTCTTCATCCGTTGTTTTCTTACTCCGGTACATGACGATGAAATAGATCGTCGGAATGATGACCCCAAGAATACTGATAAAGAAGATGACCCGTTCAATCGTGAGCCAACCGGCAGAAAATCCTGCCCAACCGACTATTCCGATGAGGGCAGCTCCCAGTAAAAAGTTTCTCCCCATTCTCCCTTTTTCTGTAGCGGAAAGCGGGTTCGGCACTTGCATCCCCGCAAGGCCCATATACTTCTTACGTGTTACCAAATAGACGACAAGACCGGCAAACATTCCGAAAGCCGCTATGGCAAAACCTAAATGGAAACTATACTTTTGACCAATTGTTCCGACAATGAACGGCGCAAGGAAACCACCCATGTTGATTCCCATATAATAAATGCTGAATCCTGAATCACGGCGTGGATCTTTTTTGCTGTAAAGCTCTCCGACCATGCCACCGACGTTCGGTTTCAATAACCCGGTTCCGATGACGATGAAAAACATCGAAATCAACAATGCGGTAAATCCACCCGGCAGTGATAAAATGATATGGCCGATCATGATCAAGACACCGCCGTAAAACACGGTTTGGTTCATCCCCAACAACCGGTCGGCAATCCATCCGCCGATAATACCGGACATATATACTAAAGAACCGTAAATCGCCATGATGGAATTCGCGGTCGTTAATTCCAACCCAAGGCCACCCTGGTAAATCTCATAATACATGTAGTATAGTAAGATGGCACGCATTCCATAATAGGAAAACCGTTCCCAAAATTCCGTGAAAAATAATGTCGACAAACCTTTAGGATGCCCGAAAAAACCTTTTTGCGGTACAGTCTTCAAAATGGCATCCCGTTGTTTCGAGTCCATTCGATGTAACCTCCTCTAAGATGTCAAACTTCCATGACTCGTTTTTTGTTGCATGAAAACTAACAAAAAATGAGTAACAGTCTTATACTATTGCAAATAAAAATAAAAGTAAA
>CALKWU010000049.1 GCA_938004015.1 uncultured Oceanobacillus sp. | reverse complement strand
TGGCGAGCATGTGACGGTGATGATCCCGGCTTTCAAATCCACGATTTCTTTTACAAGAGCAAGGCCGATGCCCCTACCTTCCTCCGCTTTAGAACTGCGCCCAGGTTCAAATATGTATTTTTTCTCTTCTTCCGTCATCCCGACTCCCGTGTCGGAGACTTTCAAATAAAAATTATGATCATCGCCTTGTAACAAACAAGTGACTTCTTTTCGCTCCACTTCTTTGCAAGCTTCAAATGCATTATCGAGCAAGTTTCCTACAATCGTAATGACATCACCGTTGCTGAATCCTTTCAAAATATCCTCCAGTTTGCTTTCCGGATCGATTTCGAACGTCACTCCCAATTCTTTCGCCCGGGAACGTTTCCCGAGCAACAATCCGGACACAGCATAATTTTTTATATGGTTATGGACGAAATGGACGATATTTTCTTCATGGGAAGTCTCTTGCATGATCAAACGTAACGCTCGATCTGTTTCCCCTAATTGGAGCAATCCACCGATGCTATGGAGTTTGTTCATATATTCATGATTTTGCGCCCGCAATGCGGTGACAAGCTCTTTCACTCCCGTCATTTCTTCTCCCAATTGGTGGGCTACAGAGCGGTTTTGCAATGTCAATAACGCGCCTGAATATTGTTTTTCGACAAAAATCGGATAAATTGAAATGAGATACATCGTACCTCGGAGGTTGATCGGTCTATTCGTGAATGTTTTTTCCCGGATGAACGGTGCGGAAATCCACGTATCTTCAAAGACATCGTCCAACAGCAAATCCGTCTCATCGGAAATATCGATATATTCTTTTGCCAATTGGTTCGTGTAAGAAATTTTCCCTTGGTCGTCGGTCGCTAGGATACCGATATCAAGAGTTTCCACAATTGTCGAACGTTCCTCAAACAAACGGGCAATTTCATAAGGTTCGAGCTGGTAAGTCTGCTTTTTGACATTATTCGCGAGCAGATATGCACCAAAAAGCCCGATCAACAAACCTCCGACTAAGGAAAGCAATAAGTTCCACTGGTATGTTTCAATCAATGCGCTGAGATGGGGAGCGAGGATTCCGACGACAGCGACGCCAACTTGATTCAGGCCTTCTTCGTCCATAATCGGCACAAAGGCACGGATGGAAAAGCCCAAGTCCCCCTCCGCTTTCGACGTGTATTCCAATTCGGAAAAAGCCGCCCGCTCATCTCCACCTTCAAAGGGTTGTCCGATCAAAGATTCGGATGGATGGGAGTAGCGGATGCCATTCATATCAAGGATAACGATGTAGTCGACATTCGTTGATAAACGGATCCGTTCCGCAATCGGTTGGATGATTTCTTCCCCGCCCGGTTCTCCGACTGCTGTTTGGATATCATGGACTTGCGCCACAGTCCGGGCGATGGCGATTGCCCTTTCCCCGATTTCATCTTCAAAAGATGCGGAAATACTGTAAAGCATGGTAATACCGCTTACAATAACGGAACTGAATACTAATAAGGAAGATAAGAGAAGGATTTTCGTTCGTAATGTAATTCTTTTTTTCATACGGGGCACCACTGTTTCAACTTATTTTCGGTGTTTGGATAAGTGAAAATAAATGGAATCTAAACAATTTTTATAAATAAACTGAGTATTATCAAATTATATGTGACGATAAAAAACTTGTCAAATGGTGGCTGGGTAAAAAGACATAGGCGGGTGTTTGTTCTTGGTTTGTTGAGGTGTGTCGATCGGGGTCTGTCCCTGTTTGTCCCTGCTGTTCTACGCATCTCTTGCGGCTTGTTTTTGGGTCGTTCAATTCGGATTGTCCTGTGGGTCAATCAGGGACTGTCCCCGTTTGTCCCAATTCGATCAAGTCTCCATTGTCATCTGTTCTATAATTGTTGTCGTTGCATAGGATATAAAAATAAAGACACGCTCAATTTACGACCGTGTCATAGAGTAGTAGTTTTTATTTCTTTTGAAGGGAGGTTGTGCAATGGGCATGAGTCTAACGAAAAAGATTTTAATTGCTCTCGTTCTCGGTTTGATTGCCGGTATCATCTTTACGTTTGTCCCTGAAAGCGTTTTCTCTCCGATTGATTCATATGTACTGACTCCAGTCGGACAAATTTTCTTAAATCTCATTATGATGCTGGTCGTGCCAATAGTTTTTGTGTCGATTGTGCTTGGCACCGCCGGACTTGGCGAACCGGCAAAACTAGGCAGAATCGGTATCCAAACCATCACGTTTTACCTTGTGACAACAGCCATTGCCATTACCCTCAGCTTAGCCTTGGCTTTTGCAATCAAACCAGGGACTGCAGGAATCTTTGACGTGAGCACGGCTGATTACGAAGCACAAGAAGCTCCGCCGGTCGTCGAAACGCTCGTTAACATCATTCCGACTAACCCGCTCGCATCGATGACTGCAGGAGATATGCTGCAAGTGATCGCCTTCGCTATTTTCGTCGGCTTTGCTTTGGCATTTCTCAAGGATCAAACAAAAAATGTGCATCGGATATTAGAACAGACAAACGATATTTTGATGTTTCTTGTGAATCTCGTCATGAAATTCGCGCCATACGGGGCATTCGCTCTCATTGCTTCAGCGATTGGAGGTGCGGGTCTCGATGCCATCGGTTCGATGGGGGCTTATATGGGAACGGTCATATTTGGACTTCTATTCCATTCGGTAGTCATCTACAGTTTGGCGATATGGTTCCTTGGTAAAGCAAATCCATGGACGTTTTATAAAGGGTTCTTCCCAGCGATGACCGTCGCCTTCAGTACATCCAGCTCCAATGCGACACTCCCTGCATCGATGAAAGCCGCCCAGGAAAATTTGGGGGTATCAAAAAGCGTCAGTAGTTTTGTCCAGCCGCTTGGAGCCACCATTAATATGGACGGAACCGCCATTATGCAAGCAACGGCAGCGGTGTTCATCGCACAGGTGTATGCGATTGATCTGGGGCTCGTAGAAATCCTTTTGATTTTGATCACTGCGACACTTGCCAGTATCGGAACAGCCGGTGTGCCCGGAGTCGGACTCATTATGCTTGCGATGGTTCTTAGCCAAGTCGGACTGCCGGTGGAAGGAATCGCTTTGATTCTTGGAGTCGACCGTGTCATCGACATGTTGCGGACAACGGTGAACATCACTGGGGATGCGGTATGCGCTTATGTCATCTCAGAAAACGAAAAACGGAGAAAATTGGCACGTAAAACTTCTTGAACAGAGTTTTTAATATTTGGGAGTGGGTCATTTAGGGTCTGTCCCCATTCGGCCCAATCATCTCATTAAAAACTGGGTCAATCGGGGACAGTCCCTGATTGACCCAGTTTATGTTCAACATCCTAATATCGCTTCTGCATTCTTAACTCT
>CALKWU010000048.1 GCA_938004015.1 uncultured Oceanobacillus sp. | reverse complement strand
CCCCCGACCTCACGGGTATGAACCGTACGCTCTCGCCAGCTGAGCTACGCCGCCAAATTCGTCACGAGATATATATTACAATAGGATTTTTGGATTGTCAATTATTTTATTGTCACCGGGTCAAATAGGGACAGACCCTTTACGTCCCAGTTCACCCAATAACCTTATGAACCAACTGCTTTCCCACTTATTCGTCAAACATTCATGATTTTTGCAAGAGCTTCTATTTCTATCATTTATCTTCCTTCGCTTACTAGAGTCATATTTGCTAGAGTTGTTCCATACAAGCGTTCGTGCCTTAATTCTGAATATTTTATATTTTACCGTCGAACGATTTTCAGGACAGGCACTGAAATTTTGACAACAAAATCTTAGCAGATATGGTTTACTGGATAGAAAAGAATGGAGTGGTGATAGATGCAATCGACGGAAACGGTGCGCTATGTTGGTTGGAAGGAAAAAGTCGGGAAGGGAAAGCGGAATGAATGGAGACGAATGGCGAAAATCTTGTTCATCGATCGAGGACTATTATTGATCATCATCGGTTTTTTACTTGGACGAGCTATCATCTTGTCTTCGGTTTCCCCTTTTGCACTTGCATTTTTATCTAGTGTTTGGCTCATGCAGCGGAGGAAAACGTTACATGTGCTGTTGGCCATTTCTTTAGGTGCGGCGACGTATTCACTCGAACATGCTTTATTCATCCTGTTATCTGTCACTGTGCTTCTTTTTGTCCTTGCGCTTTCGAAACAGTTGAAGAGAGAAAAATCGGTACTTCCGTTCACGGTCGGCCTTGCGTTGTTTTTGCCGCGGATGTTTTTCTACTCGTGGCATGGGGTGATTTCTGTTTATGAGTGGTTGCTCATCACCGTTGAAAGTGTGCTCGGTGCGGTGCTTGTACTAATATTTATGCAAAGCATTCCGCTTTTATCACCTAAACGTTATAAACCGAATTTAAGAAACGAAGAAATTGTTTGTATGATCATTTTAATCGCTTCGGTATTGACCGGAACGATTGGTTGGCTTGTTTATGATGCGGCTCTTGAACAAGTCTTTGCCCGCTATTTCGTTCTTGTCTTCGCTTTTGTCGGAGGAGCGGCAATCGGTTCAACGGTGGGTGTCGTCATCGGTTTAATTTTATCCCTCGCCAATGTCGTCAATTTATTCCAAATGAGTCTTCTCGCTTTTTCCGGTCTGTTGGGTGGATTGTTAAAAGAAGGAAGAAAGTTCGGGGTCGCCCTCGGTTTGTTGGTGGGGACCTTTCTCATCGCGATTTACGGGGAATTTACCTTCGTCAGTTCGATCATCGAGTCGTTCCTTGCGATCGTTCTGTTTTTCCTCACCCCTGCAAGCTGGTTCACGAACATATCCCGCTACATACCAGGGACGGAAGAACATGCCGAAGAACAACAACAATATTCATTGAAAATACGGGATGTTACAGCGAAACGGGTGAAACAATTTTCCAGCGTGTTTGATGCGCTAGCCCAAAGCTTTGCAGTAGAAGGGAGTGAGTCGGTAAACGAGAAGACGAAAAAACGCGATACAGATCAATTTTTGAGCAATGTGACGGAACGGACATGCCAAACTTGTTTTATGAAAGAACGTTGTTGGCAAAAAGAATTTGATAAGACTTATCATTTGATGGAGGGGATGAAGGAGGCATACGCCAATCATGAACAGCCGAGTTTGAAGTTGCGGAGGACTTTTGAAAATCATTGTGTCAAATCGAAACAAGTCATGGATGTCATGAAAGAAGAAATGACATATCATCGGGCGAACCATGAACTTCGCCGGCAAGTGATGGAGAGCAAACGGATTGTGGCAGAGCAATTATTTGGTGTTTCGGAAGTGATGGATGATTTTGCCAATGAAATTTTAAAAGAGAAAAACCATTATGAAACGCAGGAAATGGAAATTGCGGCAACGATGAAAAGATTGGGCATTGAATTGGAAAAACTCGATATTTACACATTGGATAAAGGGAATGTGGATTTGGAAATGACCGTTTCCTTTTACGATTATCACGGAGAAGGGGAAAAAATCATCGCTCCGGCGTTATCGGATATTTTAGGAGAGCTCATCGTCGTGAAAAAAGAAGAGATATCCCCATTTCCGAACGGTTTCAGTCATCTGTTTTTCGGATCGGCGAAGGAATTCGTCATAGAAACCGGGGTGGCAAATGCCGCAAAAGATGGAGGATTCATTTCCGGGGACAGTTTTAAGACGATGGAACTTGGAGTCGGGAAGTTTGCAATGGCGATCAGTGATGGAATGGGCAACGGGAAGCGTGCCAGGGAAGAGAGCGAAGAGACGCTCCGGTTATTAAAACAAATTTTGGAAATCGGTATTCCGGAAAAAGTCGCCATCAAGTCGATCAATTCGATTTTGGCGTTACGCACGACGGAAGAAATTTTCGCTACGTTGGATCTTGCCGTCATCGATTTGAATGATGCGATTGTGAAATTTTTGAAAATCAGTGCTGCCCCAAGCTTTGTGAAACGCGGAAATGAAATCATCAAAATCGAAGTCGGCAATTTGCCGATAGGGATGATCCATGATGTGGAATTCGATATCGTTTCCGATCAATTGGTCGCCGGCGATATATTGGTCATGATCAGCGACGGCGTGTTCGATGGTCCGAAACATGTGGAGAACACCGACCTTTGGCTGAAACGGTTGCTGAAGGAAATCGAAACGGATGATCCGCAAGAAATCGCCGACTTGATGCTCGAGAAAGTCATTCGGACAAAATCCGGGGAAATTGATGATGATATGACGGTTCTTGTGGCAAAAATCAATAAGAACCAGCCGAAGTGGACGTCGGTCCCGATTTATCCGGATGAAGCCCTCGGTTGAGGTATATCCTCCTCCGTTTCTGGTGATGCTAATAAAACTAGGAATGGGAGGGTAAACAATGAAAAAAGGAACATTACGACAAATCTTATTGTTGACGGACGGTTGTTCGAACAAAGGAGAAAATCCGGCGTCTGTTGCAGCACTTGCTTTCCAACAAGGGATTACAGTGAATGTCATTGGCATCTTAGATCATGATGAAAGCGAAGAAAGCCACGGTCTGCAAGAAGTAGAAGATATTGCACTTTCGGGAGGCGGTGTCAGCCAGATCGTTTATAGCGAAGCCTTGCCGCAAACCGTGCAAATGGTGACAAAACAAGCGATGAACCAAACATTGCAAGGCTTCGTCAATAAAGAGTTGCAGCAAATTCTCGGACAAAATCAAACAATGGAAGATTTGGAACCGGAAACTCGTGGTGAGATCATTGAAGTGGTGGAAGATCTCGGGGAAACGACCGATTTGGAAGTGCTTATCTTATTGGATACGAGTGCAAGCATGCACCATAAACTCGAGATGGTGAAAGAAGCGTTGATCGATTTATCCATCAGTTTAAGTGCAAGGGTCGGGAAAAATCGTTTCTCCATTTACAGTTTTCCGGGTAAGAGAAAAGATATCCAAAAGGTGCTCGATTGGACACCGAAGCTGGAATCGATTTCTTCCGTATTTCCGAAAATCACAAGTGGCGGTATTACCCCGACAGGTCCCGCCCTTCGAGAAGCAATGTACCAATTCGGAAAGAAAAGTTTACTGAGGAGCTTCCGCAATGACGACGAACCGGATATTGAAGAAGCAAGTTACTAGTTTAAAACCGGGAACGGTCATTCAAGGGAAATTTAAAGGGAATCGTTACACGGTCAAAGGAAAGCTTGGGGAAGGTGCGATTGGCGCTGTCTACCTATGCCAAGGGAAACGACAATCTTGTGCTTTGAAAATAAGCGAAAAACAAACTTCCATCGTACTGGAAGTGAATGTACTCAAATCTTTAGAGCAGGTTCGAGGAAATCGTCTTGGACCTGCTCTATTAGATGTCGATGATTGGGTGGCACCAAATGGCAGGACGTTTTCTTTTTACGTGATGGAGTATGTCCAAGGCATGGGGATGCGGCAGTTTTTCCAAAAACATGGGACGAGCTGGCTTGGCCCTGTTATGCTGCAACTGCTGGATGATCTTGCACTTCTTCATGATTCGGGTTGGGTATTCGGTGATTTGAAAGTCGACAACTTGATGGTCAGCGAAAATCCTCCACGTATCCGTTGGGTCGATGTCGGGGGTATGACACAGATCGGTCGGTCGATTAAAGAATATACGGAGTTTTACGATCGCGGCTATTGGGGATTGGGCACCCGGCGTGCAGAACCGAGCTACGATCTTTTTTCCGTTGTGATGGTTTTTTTGGATCTGTTTTACCCGAAACAATTCCCCCGACCACCGAAAGGGCGAGCGAAATATTTATATAAACGAATTGATCAAGTACGGGCATTGCAAGTTTATGCCCCGGTTTTGAAAAAAGCGATCGTGGGGAAATATCCTTCGGCAAATGATATGAAACGGGAGTTGCGACATGTTTTGTTAAAACAGAAGGACAATAACGATGGGAAAACTCTGGAAAATTTCGGTTTGATTGAAGCGCTTTGGATTTTTCTCGTGAGCATTTTTTCTTTCGTTATGTCGATCTTCATTGGTTAATGTTTGACTTCATAGGGAATAACAAATTGTGATAGTATAATGGAAGTAAAGGTGTATCTGGATGGAGAGGGGAAGTATGGAACAACTCGTACGCTCATTCATTGAAAAACATCGACTGCTGCACCAGGGTGCTCGGGTGCTCATCGGGGTGTCCGGTGGTCCGGATTCCATGGCCTTGCTTCATTTTTTGAAACGACTGCAAGAAGAATGGGATTTGGATTTGGTCGTGCTGTCAGTCGATCATCAATTGAGGGGAGAAGATTCAGAAGCGGATTTCCTTTATGTAAAGGACATTTGTGAAAATTGGGATTTGCCTTTTCACGGGACTTCTTTTGATGTGCAAGGCTTCAGTGAAAAAGAGCAGCTCAGTATTGAGGTCGGTGCACGTAAGCTCCGCTATCGCTTTTTTGAAAAGAAAATGAAGGAACTCGAAGGTGATTATCTTGCCCTCGGTCACCATGGCGACGATCAGGTGGAGACTTTAGTGATGAAACTCGTGCGTACGGCTTCTTCTTCTGCATTTCAAGGGATTCCGGTGAAACGTCCTTTTGCGGATGGGAAGATCATCCGCCCTCTTCTTGCTGTGACAAAACAGGATATTGAGAACTATTGTGAAAAGAACGGAATCGTTCCGAGAATCGATGCGACGAACTTGGAAACATTCCATACGAGGAATTATTACCGCCATCATGTCGTCCCTTTATTGAAAGAAAAAAACAACAATATACACCAAACGGCACAACATTTGAGCGAAACGCTGGAAGAAGATGAAACCTTTCTGCAAAAGGAAGCGGCACAAGTCATGGAACATACGGCGACTTTCGATGAAGAAAACAAGCGAGTGACATTGGATATCAATCGATTTAATATGTATGCTCGTCCTTTACAAAGACGTGCCTATCATCTAATATTGAACTACCTATATGAAACGTTGCCGAGTCAAATGTCCTATGTCCATGAAGAACAATTTTTCCGGTTGATCGGTGAAGCAATCGGAAATAAACGACTCGATTTTCCACAAGGCTTGACATTGGAACGGGCATACAACAAACTGCTTTTCCACTTCCACCAAGAGAATCCGCACCAAGGAGCTTTTCACAAAACGTTATCCATCCCCGGTACAATCCGTTTACCGGACGGTTCGAGTCTTACCGTTACATATTCAAGTGTGCGAGAAAAAGAAACCCCTTTTTCATTATATATATCTCCAAGTGAGGTGGCATTACCGCTCCATGTAAGAACCCGTCGAGACGGCGACCGTATGACCTGGAAAGGATTGGCAGGCACTAAAAAGCTGAAGGATATTTTCATCGACGAAAAAATCCCTTTGAACAAACGTGATACGTGGCCGATTGTAACAGATGATGACGGAAACATCCTTTGGCTTGTAGGCTTGAAAAAAGGGATGCAGCCGGAAGCGGATGATCCACGATACATATATATCCAATATGAACAAGGCGACCAATAGGAGGAAAAAGATGCTGAAGGATAGTTTGCATAAAGATATTAAAAAAGTGTTGATTACGGAAGAGGAAATTCAGGCGAAGTGTAAGGAGCTTGGCAGGATGCTCGCGAAGGAATATGATGGGAAATTCCCGCTCGCCATCGGTGTGTTGAAGGGGGCCTTGCCATTCATGTCCGATCTCGTCCGGCAAATGGACATCCATGTCGAATTGGATTTCATGGATGTATCCAGTTATGGCAGCGGCACGAAATCAAGTGGAGAAGTCAAGATTGTGAAGGACTTGGATACAAAGGTCGAAGGGCGGGATCTTCTCATTATTGAAGATATTATCGATAGTGGGCGTACACTCAGCTATTTAGTGGACCTTTTCAAGTATAGAAAAGCGAATTCCATTAAAATCGTCACGTTATTGGATAAGCCAGCCGGCCGTTCCGCAAAAATAGCCGCCGATCACGTCGGCTTCGAGGTTCCGAATGAATTCGTCGTCGGCTACGGACTCGATTATGCGGAACGATACCGGAACCTTCCGTATATAGGGATATTGAAGGAAGAAATCTACGAAAGAGATGAGTGATTGCATTAAGGATAAAGCACGAAAATAAGCGGATGAAGCAAATGAAAGGATGCTGAAAATAATTTCAAAAACGAAAGCTAAAATAGTTGTATATTAAGAAATTCGTATGGTACTATGTAATATAGTTTTCCCGGTACGGGAGGAGGTAAGTGATGAATCAGATATTTCGTAACGTATTCTTCTGGGTGCTCATCTTTTTCGTCATAATTGGCGTTTTCAGCGTCCTGAATGGCCCAGGGGAAGAAAGTGAACAATATGATGTTGAGCAATTTATAAGTGCTTTAAATAATGGGGAAGTAAAAGAAATGACATTACAACCGGCAAATGGGATCATCCGTTTCACCGGGGTGCTCCATGATGGCAATCGAACTTTCGTTGCCCAAGTGCCGGATAATACAGAATTGATTTCTGAAATCACGTCACTCGCACGAGAAAATAGTGTGTTATATGCAGAAGAGGAAGAACGGCCGAGTCCGTGGATGACTTTTCTCACCACGCTTGTTCCTTTCCTATTGATAGGTCTCTTTTTCTTATTCATACTTAGCCAGGCACAAGGTGGTGGCGGTGGCGGCCGTGTCATGAACTTTGGTAAGAGCAAGGCTAAGATGTATACAGCAGATAAAGAGAAGGTCCGTTTCAAAGACGTGGCCGGAGCCGATGAAGAGAAACAGGAACTCGTGGAAGTCGTTGAATTTTTGAAAGATCCTCGTAAATTCACGGCAGTCGGTGCAAGAATCCCTAAAGGTGTGCTCCTAGTCGGGCCACCGGGAACTGGTAAAACGTTGCTTGCCCGTGCTGTTGCTGGAGAAGCAGGAACACCGTTTTTCTCCATCAGTGGTTCGGACTTTGTGGAAATGTTCGTCGGGGTCGGTGCATCTCGTGTCCGTGATTTGTTTGAAAATGCGAAGAAAAATGCACCTTGTATCATTTTCATCGACGAGATCGATGCGGTTGGACGTCAACGGGGAACAGGTCTTGGCGGCGGCCATGATGAACGTGAACAGACGCTCAACCAATTGCTCGTTGAAATGGACGGATTCGATTCCAATGAAGGAATCATCATTATAGCGGCTACAAACCGTGCGGATATTTTGGATCCTGCGTTACTCCGACCAGGGCGTTTCGACAGGCAGATCATGGTGGATCGTCCTGATGTCAAAGGGCGTGAAGCGGTATTGAAAGTACATGCCCGCAACAAACCTTTGGATGATTCCGTAGATCTCAAAGTGATCGCCCAACGCACACCTGGGTTTTCCGGTGCCGATTTGGAGAACTTGTTGAATGAGGCAGCTCTTGTCGCTGCAAGAGCCGACCGGAAATACATTACATCCGCTGACGTGGATGAAGCGACCGACCGGGTCATTGCCGGGGTTGCGAAGAAAAGTCGTGTCATTTCTGAAAAAGAACGTAAAATTGTCGCTTATCATGAAAGTGGCCATACCGTTATCGGAATGGTGCTTGATGATGCGGATATCGTACATAAAGTGACGATCGTGCCACGTGGGCAAGCTGGCGGATATGCCGTCATGCTTCCGAAAGAAGATCGTTACTTTATGACAAAACCAGAGTTGTTTGACAAGATCACCGGTTTGCTGGGCGGACGGGTCGCGGAAGAAATCGTGTTCGGTGAAGTCAGTACCGGAGCCCATAATGACTTCCAGCGGGCGACGAATATTGCCCATAAGATGATCACCGAATATGGAATGAGCGATAAAATCGGTCCAGTGCAATTCTCCAGTGGAGATGGCGGAAATGTTTTCCTCGGTCGCGATTTGCAGACAAATCAGACATATAGCGAAAAAATCGCCTATGAAATTGATAAAGAAATCCAAAACTTCATCAATTATTGTTATGA
>CALKWU010000047.1 GCA_938004015.1 uncultured Oceanobacillus sp. | reverse complement strand
CAATGGGTCGACTTCCAATCTTTTCGTAACACCAACTTGTTTTGTGAAAAACAGACGCTGGACGAATTGGAACAGAAACTTCGCAGCTACAAGAGAAATATCATGACTTTGATCGGCAGTGGAAATTACCATTATATGACCTATTTGCTGCTCTCCCGTATCGAAAAACCTTTCACCTTAGTCTTGTTCGATCATCATACCGATATGTTGAAAAGTCCTAGCGAAGACTTGATATCTTGCGGTTCATGGGTATTGGATGCGCTGAACCATTTGCCGAAATTGAACAAGGTGACGATAGTCGGGGTGAATGAAGATGGAGAAGACCACATCCCACCTTCCCTGAGTGGAAGGGTAAGTCTTTTTACAAAGCACTTCATCCGCTTGAATTTCAAAAAAGCATTGCACGCTTTAGTGCGGGACATACCGACAGAAAACGTTTATATTAGCATCGACAAAGACGTTCTGGATAAAAATTTTGCAATTACGGCTTGGGATCATGGCAATATGCAGTTACGCCAGTTGTTGACGATGGTGCGCGAAATCATGAGAAAGAAAACGATTTGTGGCATCGACATTTGCGGCGAATATCCTGTCCATACAAATGAATTTGAACAAAAAGCAAGAAAAGCCCATAAAAAAAATGGACTGGCAAATCAAACGATGTTAACCTATGTCGATAAATGGTTGAGGAAAAAAGAAGAACTTTCAGAGGTTGTGAATTTGTGAGATTCATGATGGACTAGAGCTGTACGAGTTGTAATGAGCCATATAGCTTGTCACCGCCTTCCTCTTGAAGGAATGGCTAAACTGTGAAAGTGAGAGTGGATAGCTTCTTACTTTGCAGTTATTTTCAAGCTCCTGTCCATTTACCATGGTTATATGCCCGAAGTTCGATTAAAACCTTCTTACTTCTGCCCCTAAACGATGAATCATAGATTACATACGTTAAATTAATATAGGATAGAAAGAGAGATTTTCCTGCCCGTTCATCATCCTAGGCTTCAATTCCAATCCGTAATCAGTCCTAGAGGATTAGTCGAATTTGCAAGCAGGAACTAGTCCTGACATATTAAATTTTATCTGATGAAAAAAGCCTCTTGATACTCACGTAAAGTATCGAGAGGCCTCTTTGTATTTCTATATTCAATAGGGGAGAAGTAAAACAAGTAATCATGCAAATGGTGCAAGTTTTGGTGTGCAAAAACTTGTTCATTTAAAATTCCAGCGAACGGTAATCAAACGGATCGATTTTTTTCAAGACGTTCAATTGTTCTGTTGTCGGTTCTTCTGTGTACTTCAATTCATCGTAAAGCAACTCAAACCCGGTGTTTTCTTTCACTTCCTCCAGGCTTGAAGTCGGATGGATCGAATCTAAGTGCAACTTGCCATTGCGGTACTCGAAAATACATAGTGGAGTGATGATTTTCCACACATTACCTCGAGTCGTCACAAAATCGACCTGTTCAACGAAGGTACGTGTATCGTGTTTCGTTCTCCAAATGATTGCCTTTTTGGCAGTTGGTATAAGCACAGCGCTTCCTGCACCCCCGGGAAGTCTGACTTTCGGCTTATGGTAATCGCCGATGACGGAAGCATTCACATTTCCATGGATATCAAATTGGACGCCACCCAAAAATGCGACATCCAATCCTCCTCTCATGGATAAGTCGAATACTTCCTCCAATGGAAAATAACTTTCCGAGTGAGCGAACAAGTCACTTCCTGCGGACGAATATGAAGCTTCTTTGATCGATGAAGGGTTGACACCGCCAGGAATATTCAAATGGGTCAAATTAGGCGCATGCGTATGCTTTGCGAGTTGCATGGCCACCATCGGCATATGGGAGGCCACTCCATGGAACACGGTCTCATGGTCTTGTAACATATTAGCGATCGCACAGGTCATCAAGTCACTGATCCGATAACTTTTCTCTTCAGTGTGCATCATATGAACATCCCCCTTCCACCTGCATGATCCTTTTGTTCGTATTCGTCCAAATACGATTGAATTTCAGATTTTTCTTTATACGATACAAAAGCTTCCAATGTCTTTTCATCTATGTCATATTTTTTATAGCAGGAACAAGGGCTGGCACCTTTAGGGGTATGGACAACAGCAGAAACCAAAAAACCAGGGATATCAATATGTTCATTCTGATATTTCATTTTCGATTCCGGTACAATCTGTTCTGTTGTTATAATCACTTTTTTAGCTGCACGACTCATCAAGACATCTTCGAATTTCGGCCCGAATATACGTGCATTTCCCTTTGCATCACACTCATGAACATGAATGATCGCCACATCAGGAGTAATCGTTCTCACAAGCGTGACGGGTTCACCTGTGAACGGATCTTCTACGACTACAAAGTAATCATTTTCGATTAATAAATCTCCAGTTTTCAATCCATGGACCGGCATGAATGGCGCATTGATGACCGCTCCCCGCAATGCAGAAATAACTGTGTAGCAGGCATGCTCATGCGCAACGATTTCACCTGACTCGACGCCTTTCCTATAATGGGAAGCAAGTCCATATTTGGTCTCATAACTGACGAATCCCGCCTCCACCGAAGAAACATTGCCCATCGCACTCAATAAATCAATATCATGTGCTCCAGCCGTTTTCACGATCTGCAAATCCTTGATTCCTTGTCTGGCAATCTCTCTGACAAATGCCATCGGTGCACGATGGAGAACATTTCCTCCCAGTGCGATCTTAGTTCCATCCTTAATCATGGATACTGCATCTTTTAAATTCATGACTTTACTATCCATTGCTTTTCACCACCGTTATTATTCAAAACTATTACACTCAAAGAAAAGAATCATTCAATCTGAAAAGCAGGGATCCAGCCTGTTTTCTTTTCAAAATCATTTGGCGGCATTGCTTGCAATATGCACGGCATCCCAAACTCCAGCAAAAGGTGGCGCATAACATAAATCGGTCATACCTAACTCCTCTGTCGTCATTTCATTATGAATCGCCAAGGCAAATATGTCGATTCGCAACACAACGCCTTTATTCCCTATAGCATGAGCTCCTAAAATTCGTTTTGTGCGCTTTTCATAGATTAGTTTGATCCAAATCGGCGTTTGATCAGGATAATAGGCAGGATGGTCGGCACTTTGCACGAAAACCGTATCGTAATCCAAGACCATATTTTGTGCATCTTTTTCCGTCAGTCCCGTTCTGCCCAATTCCAGATCGAATATTTTGATGGCGGCACTACCTAAAGTGCCGATATATTTGTTGCGTTCTCCCGCTATATTGGCACCGGCAAGCCGGCCACATTTGTTGGCGTTCGTCCCTAATGGGATGTAACTGTTTTCTTCCATCACTTTATTGTAAACTTGAGCACAGTCACCTGCAGCATAGATATCTTCCACACTTGTCCTCATTTCGCGATCAATGATAATTGCGCCATTTTCAGCAAGCGCAATTCCAGACCCTTTCAAAAAAGCGGTGGCCGGTCTCACTCCGACCGCCATCACTACAAGATCGGCTTTGTAAGTGCTTTTATCTGTTTCAACTGCTTCCACCTGTCCGTTTCCAATGAAACCGAGCACTTTTTCATTCAGATGGAGTTTCACGTTATTTCTTTCCAATTCTTTTTCTGCCATATCTGTAATTTCCGGTTCAAAGTTTTGCAGGATCCGGTCGGCCAATTCTATCAAGCGGACATTTTTTCCTTGCCGTACCATTGCTTCAGCGACTTCTACTCCGATATACCCTCCACCGATAATGACAACATCCTGAATCGCTCTTGATTCGACTTTTTCTTTCAAATGTATACCATCATCCATTGTTTTCAACGTATAGATGTTTTCCAGTCCGACACCAGGCAAATTCGGAATGACAGGTTTTGTGCCGGTCGCCACCATCAATTTGTCGTAGGAATCGAGGAACATCGTTTTGTTCACCCGGTCTTTGACTAAAATTTGTTTCTTTTTCGGATCGATTTTCGTCACTTCATGATGGAGATGGATTTCCATTCCTGCTTGTTCGAATGCTTCCTTCGTACGCGCAATGAGTTTTGTATGATCGTCATTTTCCCCGGATACGTAATATGGTAGACCACAAGCTCCATAGGATAGGAAACCACCGCTCTCATAGACGACGACTTGCGCATCTTTATTCATACGTTTCAACTTGGAAGCAGCAGACATTCCCGCTGCCACTCCGCCAATGACTATCAGTTTCATGTTGAACTACTCCTTGGTTTTAGTATTATCAGGGTATCCATTCGAAGTTTTGGTGGACTACCGTCGTCTTTATAAGTTTGAAAAATGTAGTCGTGTCCACGAACCGATTCATCCAAATGCAAAACGAATGAGCCGCCATTTACCATCTGACTGATGAATCAGAGAAAACATAGTGGATTTTTCAATGATCGATGGACGGCTCTTCGTCTATAATGCCGACTACAACAGCATCCACCGGCGCTTCCCGGTCAAGTGCATATTTTGTGACTTCTCCTTGGGAAACGAGCACATATTCGCCTATTCCAGCTCCGATTTCATCTGCTGCCACAAAATACACGCCATTATCATCATAGGCTTCTTTGATGACAAGCAATTTACATCCGCGCAATGCTTCATGTTTTCTTGTCGATACAATATTACTGATCACTTTTCCAATCACCAATGTCATAAACTCCTTCTAAGGAATTATTTTAAGCCATTCATTCCCTTTCAATTGGAACGCATTTGCATCATCGGTATCAATGTGCATATCCAGTTTATACCTTTTATCGACTCGAATCGTCACTTCTCTCATGATTCCGCCTTTTGGTCCTTCCACTTCTACCGATACCTTCTGTTTATCTTCCACTCCGTAAGCTTCCGCATCTTTTGGTGTCATATGGATATGTCGATCGGCAATGATACAACCTTCTTCCAAATTCAATGTCCCTTTTGGACCGATAATCGTTATTGGAGAGGAACCCTCCAAGTCGCCGGAATGGCGGACTGGAGGATTCACCCCTAATTTTCTGGCATCTGTTGCTGATATTTCCACTTGTGTTTGCTTACGAGTCGGTCCCAGCACCCGGACTCTTTCAATTTTCCCTCTTGGCCCTAAAATAGTGACTTGTTCCTTACAGGCATATTGTCCAGGTTGGGAAATGTCTCTTAATTTTGTCAGGCGGTAACCTTCACCGAATAAATATTCCACATGATTTTCCTGTAAATGGATATGCCTTGCAGAAACACTAACTGGAACATATGGGGGATTCCGTTTCTCAAGCAATCCATGTTTGCTCAATTCATTCAAAACTTGTTCCGTTATTTCCTTCAACAGCTGATCATTCCATGATGTTTTCACAAGTCATCACCACGTCATTTCAAAACCGGCAATATTTTTTCCAAATCAGAATGAGGGCGAGGGATGACATGTACGGCCACCAATTCACCAAGCCGTGATACCGTTTCCGCACCAACCTCAGTTGCCGCCTTTACTGCCCCGACTTCTCCTTGAACAATAACGGACACCAAGCCGGAACCGATTTTTTCAGTACCGACAATTTCCACATTCGCAGCTTTCAGCATCGCATCGGCAGCTTCAATTGCTGCAGTCAATCCTCTCGTTTCAATCATTCCCAATGCTTGGTTCATTGCAATTCCTCCTTAATTTTTCTTAGCTTTTGTTTTACTTGGTAAAATTTTTTCCAAATCGGAATTCGGACGAGGGATGACATGGACGGCCACCAATTCACCTACACGTTGGGCTGCCTCTGCACCCGCTTCCGTCGCCGCTTTCACGGCGCCTACATCTCCTTGGATCATGACAGTGACTAAACCAGAGCCGATTTTCTCACTTCCGATAATCTCGACATTCGCCGATTTCAACATTGCATCGGCAGCTTCAATTGCTGCAGTCAATCCTCTTGTTTCAATCATACCTAATGAACCATTCATTTTAATTCCTCCATTCATATTTTTTATCATTTGACGGTACTCAATAATTCATCAATACTTGCATGCGGACGAGGGATGACATGGACGGCCACCAATTCACCTACACGTTGGGCTGCCTCT